>JAGWRL010000156.1 GCA_028876585.1 Pseudomonadota bacterium
GCGTCGACGGCTTCGAGCCGATCGGTCCAGGACATGCGCTCCGTCAACGCTCTCCCCGTACATAAGGTTTTTCTAATATAGAGCACAGTCCGCGCGGCGGCGCAACTGTCACGGCGCGAGCGCGCGCGCCGCGATCTCCCTCACTTCAGCGCGAACGGCGCCGGGGCGGGGCGCGTCGGCGAAGCTCGTGGTCCATTCGGCGGCGCGATCGTCCTCGTCGATCAGATCGGAATCGAGGCCTTCGAGGATTTTCCGCACCGACGGCGGCGCCAGATCGGGAATCGCGAAGCCCGCCAGCCGCGCCCACAGCCCGCTCCAGCCGCGCGCGACGTTCCACGGATTGTAGCCGCCGCCGCCGAGCACGACGACGCGCGCCGCGCAGGCCGCCGCCGCCGCGACGCCGCGCCACAGCGCGCCATTGCCAAGGGCGAGGCGCGCCAGCGGATCGCCCGCCAAGGCGTCGGCGCCGGCGACGATCACCAGCGCCTCGGGCGCGAAATCGCGCACCAGCGGAACCACCGCGCGGCTGACGAGGAATTCGAATTCCGTGTCGTTCAGCCCGCTGGGCACGCAGAGGTTGCGCGCCTGACCCGCCCGCCGGTCGCCGTTCGCGCCGGAGCCCGGCCAACGCCCCTGCTCATGCAAGGAAATCGTGCGCACGCGCTTGTCGTCAGCGAAGGCGTCCTCGACGCCGTCGCCGTGGTGCGCGTCGAAATCGACATAAGCGACGCGGGCGGCGCCCAAGGCCAGCGATTCGAGGATCGCGAATACGGGATCGTTGAAATAACAGAAGCCCGCCGCCCGCCCGGCTCGCCCGTGATGCGTGCCGCCGGCGGGATGAAACACGATCCGCCCCTGCGCGGCCAGCCGCGCCGCCAGGATCGAACCGCCGACCGAAGTCGCCGCGCGCGCGAACACGCCGGGAAAGATCGGGTTCGCCATCGTGCCGAGCCCGAATTGCGCGCGCGCCTCGGCGCTGACATGGCCCTCGCGGTCGGCGCGCGCGAAGGCGTCGATATAGGCGGGCGTATGAAAGCGCGCGAGCTCGTCGCGCGTCGCGGCGACGGCATTGACGTAAAGCCCGTCGAGCCAGCCCATTTCGCGGCAGATCGCCTCGACCGCGCCGACGCGGGAAAACGACAGCGGGTGCAGGTTCGGGAACGCCGAACGGCTGTAAACGCCCGAACCGACGAACAGCGGGCGCGGCTGGCTTGACATCGGCGTTCCTTCCGCGCTTGTGTATATAAGGCTCTTCTAATAGAATAGACGCAACCTGAAAACCGCCGGGAGGACATTATGAGCGCGGAAGCCGCTTCCAACCAAAAAACGATGTCGATCATCGTCACCAAGGGCTCGCTGGATTGGGCCTATCCGCCCTTCATCCTCGCCACCACCGCCGCGGCGATGGGCGTCGATGTGACGATGTTCTTCACCTTCTACGGTCTGCCGCTGCTCCTGAAAAAGCTCGACCTCGAAGTGACGCCGCTCGGCAATGCGGCGATGAAAATGCCGATGATGGGCATGCATATGGCGATGCCGAACGTCGTCGGCATGTTGCCGGGCGTCAACGCGGCCGCCACCGTCATGATGAAGAACCTGATCAAGAAAAAGGGCGTTGCGTCGATCGAGGAATTGCGCGATCTCGCGGTCGAGGCCGACGTCAATCTGATCGCCTGCCAGATGACCATGGACCTGTTCGAATACGACAAGAAGGACATGATCGACGGCGTCAAGCTGGGCGGCGCGGCGACCTATATGGAAAAGGCTCTCTCCGCCAACATCAACCTGTTCATCTAAGCTCAGAAGGAAACGTTATGGCCGACGCTACGCTCGACGCGAAAGGGTTGAACTGTCCGCTGCCGATTCTGCGCGCCAAGAAGGCGCTGAAGGACGTGCCGCCCAATGGCACGCTGGAGATTCTCGCCACCGATCCCGGTTCGGTCGCCGATTTCGCCGCCTTCTGCCGCACCACCGGCAACACGATGGCGGAACAATCGGCCGACGGCGGCGTCTATCGCTTCGTGATCAAGCACACCTCGGCCTGAACGGCGCTTGCCTTGAAGTCTTCACCGTTTGCAAGCACAGACTGTCGCGTCGACAAAGCGACAGGTCGGAGGCTTGCAGGCGGATGGACACAACTCGCAACGAGGCGCTCAGCAAAGTGCCCGAAGTCACGCTCGGCTTCTGGATCATCAAGATTCTAGCGACCACGCTGGGGGAAACCGGCGGCGATGCGGCGACGATGTCGCTGGGGATGGGCTATGCGCTCGGCACCATGTTGTTCGCCGGGGTCTTTGTGCTGGCGGTCGCCGCGCAGGTGCGGGCGCCGCAATTCCATCCCTGGCTCTACTGGCTGACGATCGTCGCCACGACCACGGTCGGCACCACCATGGCGGATTTCGCCGACCGATCGCTGGGCGTCGGCTACGCCGGCGGCGCCTCGCTTTTGCTGGGTTTGCTGATCGCGTCGCTGGCGATCTGGCGCTGGTCGGAGGGCACGGTCTCGGTCGACACGGTGGCGACGCCGCGCGTCGAGGCGTTCTACTGGGTAACGATCCTGTTCTCGCAGACCCTTGGCACGGCGTTGGGCGACTGGATGGCCGACACCAACGGTCTGGGCTTCGGCGGCGGCGCGCTGGTGTTCGGCGCCGCGCTGGCGCTGGTCGCCGCCGCCTATGCCTTCACCAACGTCTCCCGCGTCGCTTTGTTCTGGCTGGCGTTCATCCTGACGCGGCCGCTGGGGGCGACGGTCGGCGACCTGCTCGATAAGCCGCTGGACGACGGCGGCCTCGCGCTCAGCCGCTATTACGCCTCGGGGTTTCTGGTGGTCGCGATCGCGGCGCTGATTCTCCTGCTGCCGCAGCGGGCCGGCCGCCACCCCGCGCCCGCGCAATAGCGGGATTTGCGTCTTGCCTTTTCCGGCAAATTGCAAGACCATCGGCCTCCCATGAGAATACTAATTCTCCTGTTTGGGTTCGTGAAGCGTGGCGGCTGGTGGCCGCCGCCGCGGACGGCTGTCGCCTGAGCCTTCGCCTTCACAATCCAACTCACGAGAGATCTCATGCCCATTCAAAGCTTGGAGCTGCGCGCGCGCGCGCTCAAAATCGGCTGGTCTGACGGAAGCCAGTCCGACTATCCCTATCTTTTCCTGCGCGACAACGACCCCGCCGGTTTTCACCCGCAGACGCGGGAGCGCCAGTTCGATCTGCTCGCGGTTTCCCCCGACACCACGGCGAAATCCGCTGTAGTCGAGGGCGACGCGGTCGCGATCGAATGGACGCGGGACACGCCGCGCCGCTCGCTGATCCCGACCGCCTGGCTGGCGGCGCATCGGCCGGGAACGCGCAACGGCGACCCCGCCGACGTCGCCGCCGTCACCTGGGGCGCCGAATTCGCGCGTGCGATTCCGCGCGTGAAGGCGGCGGACATTCTCGGCGACGACGCCGCGTTCCTCGACTGGCTGTTGCAGACAAAGCGTTATGGCCTGGCGCTGATCACCGGGCTCACCGACGACGAAGACGCCGGGGTCAGGCTTGGCGAGCGCATCGGCTTTCTCAGGCGAACCAATTTCGGCGTGACGTTCCGCGTCGAGACCAGGCCCGATCCCAACAACCTCGCCTACACCTCGCACAGCTTGCCGCTCCACACCGATCTGCCCAATCAGGAGTTGCCGCCCGGCTATCAGTTTCTGCATTGCGTGAGAAACGACGCGCTCGGCGGCGAATCGATCTTCGCGGATTCGTTTCGCATCGCCGAACGGGTGCGCGCGGCCGACGCCGACGCGTTTCGCCTGCTGTCGCAAACGCCGGTCCCCTACCGCTTTCATGACGACGAGGTCGATATCCGCGTGCACCGGCCGCTGATCAGCCTCGACGAGCGCGGGCGCGTGTTCGACGTGCGCTACAGCGCGCATCTCCTCGACGCCTTCGACATGCCCGCCGAGATCATGGCCGATTACTATCAGGCGTTCCGGATTTTCATGGCGGAAACCCGGAACCCTGAAAATGTGATCGAGTTCAAGATGCGCAGGGGCGAGATGGTGGTGTTCGACAATCGCCGCGCGCTGCACGGCCGAACCGGATTCGACCCGATGACGGGCCACCGCCTGCTCAAAGGCTTCTACGTCGATCGCGGCGAGTTCGACAGCCGAATTCGCAAACTCGCCGCCCGGCGCTGAACTGGGTGTTCTCGCGCGATGATGGGGCGCGTCCCCATCATCAACCATGCGCTGCTTATCGGGGCTTGCCACGCGGTCGTCGTTGTGCTGCCTGAACCGGCCAACGAAAATCCTGCGAGGGGCCCCGACCATGACCACGCCCGCCTTCGACGTCATCGTCTGCGGCAGCCTGCATCTCGACATCATGCTCTATGCGCCGCATCTGCCGCGCCCCGACGAGACGGTGCCCGGCCAGCGATGGGACCAGCAATGCGGCGGCAAGGGCGCCAATCAGGCGGTGATGGCGGCGAAGGCGGGCGCGCGCACCGCGATGATCGGGCGCGTCGGCGACGACGATTTCGGTCGGCGGCTGCTCGCCCATCTCGCCGCCGCCAACGTCGAGGCGAGCGCGGTCGCGACCGACCCGACGGCGGGCTCCGGCATGAGCGCGGCGATTGTGCGGGACGACGGCGATTACGGCGCGGTGATTGTTTCGGGCGCGAATCTCAACATCGAGGCCGCCGGGCTCGGCGACGTCTGGCGCGGGCTTGGGGGCGCGCGCGTCGTCGTGTTGCAGAACGAAATTTCCGAGGCCGCCAATATCGCGGCCGCGACCGCCGCGCGGGACGCCGGGGCGAGCGTGATCCTCAACGCCGCGCCGGCGCGCGCGATGGCGCCGGCGCTGCTCGATCGCGTCGATGTGCTGGTGGTCAACCGGGTCGAAGCGGCCATGCTGTCGGGGCGCGACGTCGCGGGGCGCGACGACGCGCTCGCC
>JAGWRL010000157.1 GCA_028876585.1 Pseudomonadota bacterium
ATCGCCGGCGTTTCCTTCGGCTCCTGGATCGCCATGCAATTGCTGATGCGCCGGCCGGAGATCGAGGGCTTCATCTCGATCGCGCCGCCGGCCAACCGGTTCGATTTCAGCTTCCTCGCGCCGTGCCCGTCGTCGGGCCTGTTCGTCCACGGCGACAAGGACCGCGTCGCGCCGCTGAAGGAAGTGCAGGGGCTGATCGAGAAGCTGAAGACCCAGCGCGGCATCGTGATCGAGCACGCGGTGATCGCCAACGCCAACCATTTCTTCGAGGATTGCATGGAGGATTTGCAGGAGACGGTCGGCGGCTATCTCGACCGGCGGCTCGGCATGCCGCGCCATACGCCGACCCCGGCCAAGCGCGAGGCGGTCAAACACGTCCCGACGCCGTCGGAATGAACGCAGTCGTCGCCACCAGCCCCGCCGTCGCCGCCGCCTGCGCGCGGATGGCGAAGCATCCGTTCGTCACGGTGGACACCGAGTTCCACCGCGAGACGACGTTCTGGCCGATCCTGTGCCTGATCCAGCTCGCCAGCGACGAGGAGGCGATCGCGATCGACGCGCTCGCCCCCGGCCTCGATCTGTCGCCGGTGTTCGCGCTGATGGCCAATCGCGCGGTGATGAAGGTGTTTCACGCGGCGCGGCAGGACGTGGAGATTTTCTGGAAGCTCAGCGGCGTGGTGCCGGCGCCGATGTTCGACACCCAGGTCGCCGCGATGGTGTGCGGCTATGGCGAGCAGGTGTCCTACAGCGAGTTGGCGCGCTCGCTCACCAAGGCGCATGTCGACAAATCCTCGCGCTTCACCGATTGGCAGCGCCGCCCGCTGGCGCAGGCGCAGATCGACTATGCGATCGGCGACGTGACCCATCTGCGCGACGTCTACCGCGCGCTCGACGCCAAGCTCGTGGCCTCCGACCGGCGCGACTGGCTCGAAGACGAGATGAAGGTGCTCACCTCGCCGCAGACCTACGAGCAGCATCCCGAGCGCGCCTGGGAGCGGTTCCAGTCGAAGGCGCGCAAGCCGCGCGACCTGGCGGTGCTGATGGAGCTTTGCGCCTGGCGCGAGACCGAGGCGCAGACGCGCGACGTGCCGCGCGCGCGGGTGATGAAAGACGACGCGCTGATCGAGATCGCGCTCGCCGCGCCCAAGACCCTGGCCGAACTGGGCGGGCTGCGCGCGGCGCCGAGGGGCATCGAGCGCTCGCGCACCGGCGAGGACGTGCTGGCGGCGGTCGAGCGGGCGTTGGCGCGCGATCCCAAGACGCTGCCCAAGGTCGACCGCGACCGTCGCGGCGGCGGCGCGGCGACGGTGGAACTGCTGAAAGTGCTGTTGCGGCAGGCGAGCGAGGAGAGCGGCGTCGCCGCCCGCATGATCGCCACCACCGAGGATCTCGAAGCGATCGCCCGCAGCGACCGCGCCACGGTGCCGGCTTTGCATGGCTGGCGGCGCAAATTGTTCGGCGCCCGCGCGCTGGAGCTCAAGCACGGCCGCGTCGCCCTGACCGTCGAGCACGGCAAGGTGGTGACGCTGGAATGGCAGGAGCAGCAGGAGCCGGCTTAAGACGCCCGCTGCGGCATATTGGCCGGCCGAGGCGCCGCGCCCGGCTCCTCGCCGAGCAGCCGCGCCAGCAAAGGCAGCCGACGCATCGCCAGCGCCAGCGCCAGCGACACCGGCAGCGTCACGCCGAACACGAGCGCCGCCTTGACGAGCGCGGGCAGCGGCAAGTCGATGAGCGCATATTGCATCCACACCAGCGGCGCGTAATGCACGACGAACACGCCGAGCGCATTGCGCGACAGCGGCTCCAGCCAGCGCAGCCGCAACGCGCAGAACCGCACCGACACCGCCATCAGCAGCATCACCCCGGCGACGCTCGCGCCGACATAGGCGAGCCCTGACAGAAGCCGCATCGTCATTGGCGCGAAAGCGGGGAAGGTCAGCGTCACCCCCGTCAGCCCCATCCAGACAAACAGGAACGCGGGCGAGGCGACGCAGAGGCGGCGCCAATGCCGGCTCAACTCGCCGTCGGGCGCCAGCAGACCCTCGCCCAGACCCGCCGCGCCGACCGCCGCGCCCGCGAAGTAAAAGACGGCGTAAAGCAGCGGCCGCGAAATCTGGAACGACACCGGCCCGTGCTCGAACCAGTCGAACGGCCCATAGGCCAGCGTCAGCGGGAGATAGCCGAGCGCCGCGCCAGCCGCGAGCATGGCGAGGAAGCGTTGCGGCCGGCGCCGCGCGTCGCCGGCGAGCCGCGCCAGCGCGTCCAGCCCGCGCGGCCAGATGGCGTATAGCGCGGCCATGGCGACCGAGATCGCCAGCAACAGCCACAGGAACCAGGTCGGCCCGTTCGGCACGAACGGCAGGTTGCGGTAGGCGGCGAGATAACCGGCGAGCGACCCCGAGGGATTGCGCTGGAGATAGACGGGATAGATCGCGATCGGCATCAGAACCGCGACGCTGAACAGGAACGGCGGGCCGAGCCGCAACAGCCGGTCGGCGGCGAACCGCCATGCGCCCTTGCGCTTCAGGCTGGGGACGACGAACAGGCCGGACAGGAAGAACATCAGCGCCATCACATGCACGTCCTCCCAGGCGCAATAGAGGTCGAAGCCGAAAAAGCGATGCGAATCGACGATCGGGAAGGCGAGCCACAGGAAAGGCGGCTGATCGAACGCGCCCGGCGGCGGCGTCGAGCCGAGATAGGCGAGGCAGGCGTGGAACGACACCAATATCAGAATGAACAGGCCGCGCAGATTGGCGATCGCCAGACTGGCGTGCGCGTAGCCCGCCGGGCTTGCCGTTCCCTTCATCCCCCATCCTCCCCGCTCCGCCTTTAATCGGGGCGACGACGAAAATGAAGCGTCATCGCGCGACGCGGTTGACGCGGGCGCGGCCGCCGTCGCATGTCGCAGCGTCTTTTGGAGCGACGCGCCATGACCCTGCGACTCGTGATCGTCAACAAGGCCTATTCCTCGTGGTCGCTGCGACCCTGGCTGGCGATGACCCATTTCGGCATCCCGTTCGA
Source organism: Pseudomonadota bacterium (assembly GCA_028876585.1). The sequence continues at coordinate 3,025 of JAGWRL010000157.1, forward strand.
GGAGACGGTGATCGCGATGAACCGGCCCGAAACCCGGGCCGAAATCCTGAAATTCTCGCCCACCGGCAAGTGCCCCGCGCTGATCGACGGCGACACGATCGTGTGGGAATCGCTGGCTATCATCGAATATCTCGCCGAATCGTTCCCCGATCTCGCGATCTGGCCGCGCGAAAAGCGCGCGCGCGCGCTCGCCCGCTCGCTCGCCAACGAGATGCACGGCGGCTTCACCGCTTTGCGCGGCCATTGCCCGACCCAGTTCCTGCGGCCGGTGCGCAAGAAGGCGCTCACCGAGGCGGTCGAGGCCGACGTCGCCCGCATCGAGGCGGCCTGGGGCGACGCGCGGGCGCGCTTCGGCGCCGGCGGCCCGTTCCTGTTCGGGGCGTTCAGCGCGGCGGATGCGATGTTCGCGCCGGTCGTCAACCGCTTCCACACCTACGACATCGACGTGGCGGCGCCGACGCGCGCCTATATGGCGGCGATCATGGCGCTGCCGGCCTGGAAAGCGTGGATCGCGGGGGCGGAGGGGGAACCGTGGCGCATCGACTATTACGATCAGGTCTGAGCCGCGCCCGCGCGCCACGCCCGCGCGAGTTCGATTTCGGCGAGCGCCGGATCGTCGCCGAGGGGCTGACGACGCGGCCGTGGGTCGATTTCTATCACACCGCGATGGTCGTCACCTGGCCGAGGTTCCTGGCCGCGCTGGCGGCGATGTTCTGCGCGCTCAATCTGCTGTTCGCAGGCCTGCTGATGCTGGGGAAGCAGCCGATCGCCAACGCCGCGCCGGGCTCGTTCGCCGATCTGTTCTTCTTCAGCGTCGAGACGATCTCGACCACCGGCTACGGCGACATGCATCCGCAGACGCTGTACGGCCACGGCGTCGCCACGGTCGAGATTTTCGTCAGCCTGATCGCGACGGCCGGCGTCACCGGGCTGATTTTCGCCCGCTTCTCGCGGCCGCAGGCGCGGCTGATCTTCGCCCGCCATCCCGTGGTGCAGGAGCATGACGGCGCGCCGACCCTGATGCTGCGGCTGGTCAACGCGCGCAGCAGTTTCATCAGCGAGGCGACCGCGAAACTGTGGTTGCTCGGCCCGACGCTGTCGGCGGAAGGGCGCCGCTACGTAGGGTTCCTGCCGATGCGGTTGTTAAAATCCGAGAACCCCGCCTTCGCGCTGAGCTGGACGTTGTTTCATCCCATCGACGCCAACTCGCCGCTCTATGGCAAGACGCAAGACGAGACGATCGTCGATGAGATCAGGTTCGTTGTCAGCATCAGCGGGCTGGACGAGACATCCTCGCAGACTGTCAATGCGCGTTACACCTATGCAGCGCAGGACTTGCGTTGGGACCATGAATTTGTCGACATGTTTCACCGTGACGAACGCGGCCGATCGCATGTCGATTTTTCCAAGGTTCACGAGACAAAACCTTACGTAACATGATGCGACTTGCATACGAGTTGCATGGAATTATTTGTCAAGGTTTACTGAAATTGCTGCCGAGTTACGGTGAGGAATCAGTCTTTTGATTACCTTTGGCGCGTTAACTGGCATTGGAAAAGAGGACGCCATGAGCATCATCCACATCGCGCCGAAGGCGAAGGGTCCGTCGGAAAACGCCGAAAAATGGCGCGTCGCGCTG
>JAGWRL010000158.1 GCA_028876585.1 Pseudomonadota bacterium
AGGGTGCCCGTGATCGTCGAAGCGATCCTGGAGCGCGTCACCAATGTTTCGATGGGAACGGAGATCGACGCGGTCGCCGAGTTCGAGGATCTCGCCGAACGCGCTGAAGACGCGCCGACCGCCATCGCCCTGCTCGATTAGCTCAAGAGGTCTCCCATGCCCAGATTCGCCGCCAATCTCACCATGCTGTTCAACGAGGTCGATTTCCTCGACCGCTACGCCGCCGCCCAGGCCGCAGGGTTCAAGGGCGTCGAATATCTGTTCCCCTACCCCTACGCCCCCGAGGCGCTGGCGGGAAAGCTGGCGCGGCACGGCCTCACGCAGGTCTTGCACAATCTGCCCGCCGGCGATTGGGCGAGCGGCGAGCGCGGAATCGCTTGCCTGCCGGGCCGCGAGGCCGAGTTCCGCGACGGCGTCTCGACCGCAATTCGCTATGCGCGCGCGCTGAACTGCGGCCTCGTCAATTGTCTCGTCGGCGTCGCGCCGAAGGGCGTCGACGACAGCCTCGTGAGGTCGACGCTGGTTGGCAATCTGCGCTACGCCGCCAGGGCGCTGGCGGACGCCGGGATCAAGCTGCTGGTCGAGCCGATCAACAACTACGACATTCCCGGCTTCTACCTCTCCCGCAGCCGCCAGACGCTGGAGCTGTTCGACGAGGTGGGCGAGAGCAACCTGTGGCTGCAATACGACATCTATCATATGCAACGCTCGGAGGGCGAACTCGCGGCGACGCTTCAAGCGCTGCTGCCGCGCATCGCCCACGTGCAGATCGCCGACAACCCCGGCCGCAACGAACCGGGGACCGGCGAGATCAACTACGACTATTTGTTCCGCAGGCTCGACGAAATCGGCTATCCCGGTTGGGTCGGCTGCGAATACAAACCCAGAGCGTCGACGCGAGACGGCCTCGGCTGGCTCGCCCGCGCCGGCGCACGCTGACCAACGAACGGGAGACGACACATGAGCAAAGTCGGTTTCATCGGCCTCGGCGTCATGGGCGCGCCGATGGCGGGCCATCTGGCCGCCGCCGGCCACGAATTGAGCCTCTATACGCGCGGAAAGCTTGCCGAGAGCCTCGCCGGCAAGGGGCATGTCTGCAAGTCCGGCGCTGAGGTCGCCGCGCGCAGCGAGTTCGTGATCGTCATGGTCCCCGACACGCCCGACGTCGAGAAGGTTCTGTTCGGCGCCGAGGGCGTCGCGGCCGGGCTGGCGCCGGGCAAGGTCGTGGTCGACATGAGTTCGATCTCGCCGGTCGCCACCAAGGAATTCGCCGGGCGCATTCGCGATCTCGGTTGCGATTACGTCGACGCGCCGGTCTCGGGCGGCGAGGTCGGGGCGAAGAACGCGACGCTCTCCATCATGTGCGGCGGCTCGTCCGCGGCGTTCGAGCGCGTTAGGCCGCTGTTCGAGGCGATGGGCAAGAACATCACTTTGGTTGGCGACAACGGCGCCGGGCAGACGACCAAGGTCTCCAACCAGATCGTCGTCGCGCTGACCATCGAGGCGGTCGCCGAGGCGCTGGTGTTCGCCTCCCGCGCCGGGGCTGATCCGGCCAAGGTGCGGCAGGCGCTGATGGGCGGGCTCGCCACCTCGCGGATATTGGAACTGCACGGCGAGCGCATGATCAAGCGCACGTTCGATCCCGGCTTCCGCATCGAGCTGCACCAGAAGGATCTCAATCTCGCGCTGTCGAGCGCGCACGCGCTCGGCGTGTCGCTGCCCAACACCGCCTCGACGCAGCAACTGTTCAACGCCTGCGCCGCGCATGGCGGGGCGCGGCAGGATCACTCCGCGCTGGTGCGCGCGCTGGAACTGCTTGCCGGTCACGAAGTCGGCGCCGGCCTCAAGGAGTAGCGCCATGCGCGAGGATCGCGACATGCGGCGACTGCTGCGCGCGATGTTTGACGCGGCGGTGGCCGCCGCCGACCCGGCGGCGCTCGTGCCGACGCATCTGCCGCAGCGGCCGCGCGGGCGCACCTTCGTCATTGGCGCCGGCAAAGCCTCGGCGGCCATGGCGCGCGCCTTTGAGCGCGCCTGGGACGGCCCGCTGTCCGGCCTTGTCGTCACCCGTTACGGCCACGCCGTCGCCTGCGAGCGCATCGAAATCGTCGAGGCGGCGCATCCCGTGCCCGATGCGGCCGGCGCGGCGGCGGCGCGGCGCATGCTCGACGGCGTGAGCGGATTGACTGAGGACGATCTCGTGGTTGCGCTGGTCTCGGGTGGCGGCTCCGCGCTGCTGGCCGCCCCGGCGCCGGGCCTCACGCTGGCCGACAAACAGACGATCCATCGCGCACTGCTGGCGTGCGGCGCTTCGATTGATGAGATGAACTGCGTGCGCAAGCACCTTAGCGCCATCAAGGGCGGCCGGCTTGCGGCGGCGGCGTTTCCCGCCCGCGTCGAGACGCTGCTGATCTCCGATGTTCCCGGCGACGATCCCGCGGTCGTCGCCTCGGGGCCGACGCTGCCGGATCCGACGACCTTCGCCGACGCGCGCGCAATTCTCGCCCGCTACGGCGTCGCGCCTCCGGCCGCCGTGCGGGCTTTGCTTGAACGCGCGGTTGATGAGACGCCGAAGCCGGGCGATCCCCGCCTGTCGCGGGCGCGCGCGCGGATCGTCGCGACGCCGCAGATGTCGCTGCGCGCGGCGGCGGAGGTTGCGCGCAAGGCCGGCTTTGCGCCCCTGATCCTCACCGACTCGATTGAGGGCGAGGCGCGCGAGGCGGCCCGGGTTCTCGCCGCCATTGCGTCGCAGGTCCGTCGTTACGGCGAGCCCGCGCAAGCGCCCTGCGTGCTGATCTCCGGCGGCGAGACGACGGTGACTTTGCGCGGCGACGGACGCGGCGGCCGCAATGTCGAGCACCTGCTCGCGCTGGCGCTCGCCTTGCGCGGCGAAGCCGCGACATGGGCCATCGCCGCCGATACGGACGGGGTCGACGGCGCCGAGGAGATCGCCGGCGCGACGATCGGCCCCGACACGCTGGCCCGCGCGCGGGCGCTCGGCCTGTCGGGCCTCGATTATCTCGCGCGCAACGACGCTCACGCGTTCTTTGAGGCGTTGGGCGATCAGGTCGTCACCGGTCCCACCCTGACCAACGTCAACGATTTCCGCGCCATCGCCGTCGCCTAGCGTTGATGAGATTGTTTGGACGCCGAGCACTGCGCAGGATGACCCGTTCAAGACAAAGACGCTCGGCGTAACGGGACATTGCGCCAAAGCGCATTCGCCGGCGAGGATTTTCCGCCGTGCTTGTCCTTTGGCGCCGTCGCGCGTCGCCGTCGTCGCGCAGGCATCGACTCCCCCGCCGAGACCGCCACTCGGCGCCGCTCCAACCGCCTGCTCCGGAGAAAGCGCTTTTTATAAATTCCTTATGCGATGAGGCTTGGCTTCGAATGGATCGCTTACGCCGTTCGCGCGACAATGCAGCCGCACGGAGGCTTTCATGCAAGACTTCGCGTTTCTCGCCCTCGGATTGGGCGCGCTCGCCCTCTGCGCCGCCTATGGCTTCGGCCTCACTCGTCTCTAGGGGCTGTGCGATGACCGAACAGTGGCTTGCGCTCGCGGTGGCCGACGCGCTCCTCCTTTACTTGTCTTATGCACTCACCCATCTCGAAACGTTCTGATCGGAGGCTTCTCGCATGACCCAATCAGGCTGGGCCGAGATCGCGTTGACAATCGCGCTCGTCGTTGCGCTGGCGGCGCCGTTGCGCAGGTTGATCGTTCTCTTGTACGCGGGCGAACCCACATTCCTGTCTCCGGCGCTATTACGGATCGAGACGGCTTTCTTTCGCTTCGCTGGCGTCGATCCGCGGCGCGAGCAGAGCTGGCTCGGCTGCACCCTGTAGATGCCGCTCTTCTCCGCCGCGGGCGTCGCCATCCTCTCTCTGCGACCGAGAGCTATGGCGATTCACTTCTGACCTCGCTCTGGCTCGATCCCGCCGACGGCGACATGGAAGGCAAGGCGGTGCGCTACGGCTGCCGATGAGCGCGCTTTATGCAACAGCGACCAGCGGCGCCAGCACCGGTTCCATCAATACGATGCACGATTCGCTGACGCCGCTCGGCGAGCTGGTTCCGCTGTTCAACCAGTTCGCCGGCTGCATCTGGCCGGGCGGCGTCGGCCCGCGGCTCTATGGGTTTTGGTCGCTGCCCTGATCGCGGTGTTTGTGGGCGGATTGATCGTCGGCCGCACGCCCGAATATCTCGTCAAGAAAATCGAGGCGCGCGAGATGAAGCTCGCGATGCTCGCCGTGCTGGTCTATCGGCCCGTCGTGTTAGGCTTCACGGCGGCCTCAGTCCTCCTGAAGACGGCGCTCGATGGCCTGAACAACTTGGGGTTGCACGGCCTTTCCAAAATTCTTTACGCCTTCGCCTCGACAAGCGCCAACAACGGTTCGGCATTCGCGGGCCTCAACGGCGCCACCCCGTAGTCAATGCGACGCTCGGCCTCGCCATGCTGCCCGGCCGCTTCGCTCATTTCGTCCCGGGGCTGGCGCTGACCGGCGCGCTCGGCGCCAACAAGAAGGTCCCCGCCTCGGCGGGCGCTTTCCGGACCGATGGGCCGCTGTTCGCGGAGCCGCCCGTCGGCATGATCGTCATTCTCTACCTCATGCAATGTTTCCCGGCCCTGTCGCTCAGGCAGTAAGCCGAGCAACTCCTGATGCTCGACGGCAAGGGCTTCTGAGGGAGCGCGCCGATGTCCGAGAGGCCGCAAGCGCAGGGCCTGTTCGAGCCCGAAATCCTCGCGCGCGCCGGGGGAGAGGCGTTCGCCAAGCTCGACCCGCGCGCGCTGATGAAGAACCCTGTCATCTTCGTCACCGAAGTCGCTTCAACGTTCGTGACCGTACTGTTTGCTCGCGATCTTCTCACTAACAGCGGCATGGCGCTGTTCTCGGACCAGATCGCGGCGTGGCTTTGGTTCACAGTGCTGTTCGCCAATTTCGCCGAGGCCGTCGCCGGAGGGCGCCGCAAGGCGCACGCCAAGGCGCTGCGGCGCACGCGCTCGGATGCGCACGCCAACCGCTATGTCGATTTCAACAACCTTCCCGACATATTGCAAGCCGTCAACGCGCTCGCTTTGAAGGTCGGCGACATAGTGCTGGTGAAGGCGGGCGAGATCATTGCCGGCGACAGCGAGATCGTCGAGGGCGTCGTCTCGCTCAACGAAGCCGCGATCACGCGCGACTCCGCGCCTGTCATCCATGAGGCGGGCGGCGATCGATCGGCGTTGACGGACGACACGACCGCGCTTCCCGACCGGATCAAGGTGCGCATAGCGGCGTAAGCCGGTTCGACCTTCCTCGGCCGCCTGATCGTTCTCGTCGAAGGGGCGGAGCGGCAGAAGACGCCGAACGAACTGGCGCTGTCGATTTTGCTTTCGGGCGTCACGCTGTGGCCGCTCGCGCGCCGTTCCGGCGCGGACCTGCCGACCGTCTATCTCATCGCGCCGTTTGTTTGTCTGATCCCAACCACGATCGGCGGTCTTCTGTCGACGATCGGCATCGCCGGCATGGACCAGCCGTCACCGAAGTCGTAGGTATAACTGAACGTCTTGCGGCCGGCCTCGACGAGGACGGCGCTGAGACGCGCCGTCTTGACGTCCATCGGCCCGTCGTAAATCCCATCGGGATCGGGCACGCCCCATCCGGCGCCGCCGATGTGGAACTCGCAGAGATGCGAGTTGGTCCAACCCATGGCGGCCTGGATCGCCAGATGCAGCCGATCGAGACGGATGTCGGATCGCACGGCGATGCGCAGCTTCACCTTGGGCTCGACGCCGTCGAGCGTGATCTTCAAGACCGCGAGGGAGCGCTTGGGCAGGCAGCCCAGTCTAAGCGACCCGCGCGCTCCAATTCCAGCGTAGGAGTTCGTCAATCTGGTTGGCCGGGTGATCGCCGACGCGAGAGATCGGGTCGCCGAGATAGACTTCCGGATTGACGCCATTGAGCTTGCAACTCTGGATCAGCGTGGAGACATCGCCGCCCGCTCGCCGCCGCTGTCTGAGCCAAGGAAAGTCCCGTTGCGACGCCCGAGCGTCAACGGACGGATCGCTCGTTCCGCCGCGTTGTTGCTCATCTCAAAGCGCCCGTCCTCGGTGAAGCGGCAGAACACCTCCCACGATTGAGGCCGTAGCGAATGGCCTTGGCGAGATCGCTCTTGCCGCTGATCCGGTTCAGGCATGTCTCAAGAGAGGCCTTGAGGTCCGCCAGCAGGTGAACGCTCTGCGCTTGCCGGGCAGCGCCGGACCTCGGCCCTCTCGATGGCGAACAGCGCGCCGATCTTTTCCAGCCCCTGGAGCGCGAAAAGCGACCTGGTCGGTGTATGTTCGTCAACGATTTCACGGCGCGCGCGTGGGCCCAACACGCCACGGGCGGCAGTGACGCCCGCCCGGTCGTGGGATTGGGCTCATAGAGCTTCTCGAAGCCGGCATTGGCGTCGGCGTGCAGGGACCCCGACACGGGCGCGAGCAGCGCCTAAGCGTGCTCGCCTTCGCGGTCGGGGGAATGGCGATAAAAGGCGGCGGGCGGATTGGCGGACGCCCATGTCGCCTCCTCGCGCTCGACGACCCATAACCGCCCGGTCTTTGTCCGGCCGCGACCGGGGTCCTGAACCGGAGCCGGCGTGTCGTCGACATGAACGGCAGGGCCGGCGCGGACATATTCGCCGATGCGTTCCGCCACCGGCTGCATCAGCCAGTCGGCGCTCAACCCAGTGCGCCTGGGTCGACCGGTCGAGGCTCACGCCCTCGCGGGCGTGGATGTCGGATTGGCGGTTCAAGGGCAAATGGCCGCAGTATTTGGCGACCAGCGCATAGGCGATCAACCCTGAACCCGAACGGACGATCCTGGTTCGAAGCTCTCCGCTACAATGCGATGCTTCTCGTCCTCGCTGTAGGTCCCGCGACGGCGTCCTGCCGGCTCGTCAGTGCGAACGCCTCGATCGGAAGCCTCGTGCGATGACATAGCGTCCATTCAAATGGGCGCTATCGGCGGCGTCGGGGACGCAAACGCTACCCGCGCCGGGCATGCGTGCGAAGGCGGTCGTGATCGGACGCGTACGCCCGATCGCTGCCGCGAAGAAGCGCTCAAGGACTTGCGCGCCTTTTCGGAAACGCCGGTCATCGTCCTGTCGGCGCGAGTGTACGAGGCCGAGAGACTCGAGGCGCTCGAACTCGGCGCCGACGATTATGGCGAGAAGCCGTTCGGCGTCGCCGAATTGATCGCGCGTCTGCGGGTCGCGCTGCGCCACGCGGCGCAACCTTCGCCGCCGCCCGACCGCATCGTCCTCGACCGGTTGGTCGTCGATCTCGACAGACGCCTCGTCAACCGCCACGGGACCGCGATCCACCTCACGTCCAAGGAATTCGATCTGCCCGCGGTGCTCGGGCGCGGCGCCGGCCGCGTGCTGGCTCATCGCCATATCCACGCCGCGGTCTGGGGACCGGCACGTGTTGACGCCGCGCGAAGCCTGCGAGGGCTGATGGGCCAATTGCGCGGCAAGATCGAGCGCGATTCCACCAGCCCTGAGATCGTGCGAACCGGCCCGGCGTCCGTTAATGGGTGGTGGACCCGGGCCGTTGCAATAACTGACCTGCGCGACTGGTAAGGAACTTCGTCTGAACTGCGGAGCCCCAATTTGCAACTACTATGCTTCGAGTGGGCCGGCCGCGTATCTCGAGCTGTTCGTTGACTTGAGTGGGGCGGCTCCACTTTTTTCCACGCCCGCTCTCAGGTCTCGACGCGCAGAGCCATGGTGTCAGCGCTTGAATGTTGAGATCACTCCCAGGCGCGGCTCGCAATGGCGGCTTCCGTCCATATTTGTTCAGATGCCGTGAAACAATGCAGGCTTCCGCGGCCTACATTCTCAATCGCTTGCCCGCGCGATCGAAGGCCGCCCCGTCGAGCACACCTGCCCGGTGCGGCTGGCCGAGAGTCATGACCTCCAGCTCCGTCCTCGCCGCGAAATCGGGCCATAGATAGGCCAAGGCGCGCGATTGGTTGACGTGGTCGCATAGGCCCAGCTTGATGCTTTTCCCGCCGGAGCGCCCGAGAGATCGAATATCGGTTCCTTGCCTGTCGCGTCGGCTGTCGTCGCCTCGATGACCAAGGTGCGCAGCAACTCCCTGGCGGGCTTATCCGCGATGGCGGCGTAGGCTGACTTGTTCAGGAACTCTTTGTCCATTTTGATAAGGCGTGCGAACCCGGTTTCCTGCGGCCAATATCCCGGCGAGTAATCCCGGCCCAAACTGCCGTAGCCCTTCTCGACCCGCAAGCTCATCACGGCTCGACCGCCAACCGGCCCCGCGCCCAACCCTTGCCGACTTCAAGCAGGCTTTCAGAGAGGCGCGCCTGATCCGCCTCGTCGCAGTGCGGTTCCCAACCACACTCGCCGGTGAACGACACCCTGAGCGCGACGCACTTGACGCCCGCCACCTCGATCCGAGCCGCTCGCATGAAGGGAACGGCGGCGTTCGACAGATCCCCGCTCGTCAACTGCATCAGCAATTCGCGCACCTTCGGACCCGCAACATTGACGCCCGCCTTCGCCTCTGTCACGCTGGCCCATGACGTTCTCGCGGGCAGCGGCACCGCGTCGAAGTCGCGCTTGTGATAGCGTTCGGCCATGCCCGAGCCGATCATCGCATCGTCATCTTCACCCAGACACGTCACGGTGAAGTCACCCGCGATCCCGCCGCGTTCGCCGATCAAAGGCGCGAGGCACGAACGGCTGGGCCGCGAGGGACTCCGGTCGGCCAGAAGCGTGTCGAGCCAAGCTTTTGCGCCGGGTCCGGTGACACAGGTGCGGGCAACCTTTGAGATGTCGATGATTCAAGCTCGGGTCCAAAGCCCAGCGGCGTGCCGTTCTCGGCCAGACTTTCATGTCCTTCTCATAGGCCCCACCCAACACCCTCTTACCTTCCTTGCGCAGATAATATTCACCGTCGCGATCGGCGACCGAGGGTAGGCGGCGATCCAACGCGGCGATTTCGGCGATGGTCTCGATGACCAAATACTGGTGTTTGGTTGGGAACGACGGCAGTTCGAACCCGGGGAGTTGCGCAACTTCGCGCGCCCAACGCCCGGCCGCATTCACCCGCCATTGCGCATGACTCCGTCCGTGCGGCGTCTCCACGATCCAGCCGCCATCGGGCTGCGCCAACGTTGCCGTGACTGGACAATAGCGGTGGATTTTCGCGCCGCGCGCCCTCGCCCCGGCTGCATAGGCCATCGTAACGCCGGACGGGGCGACATTGCCGCCCTGCGGCTCGTACATGATGCAGCGGATGCCGTCGAAATTGACGAACGGATGCAGCCGTTCGACTTTGGACCAGTTCACCTCCCAGAAGTCCATACCGTAATTGCGCACCTTCGCCGCTTGCAGCCGCAATTGGTGTTCGCGCCCTTCCATTTGCGCCAGATACAGGTTGCCTGGCTGGAAAATGCCGCAGCCCCGGCCGGTCTCAGCCTCCAACTCCTCGTAGAGCCCCATCGTGCAATGTTGCAGGCGGCTAATATTCGTGCTGTCGTGCAGACCGTGAATATTCGCGGCGGGCAGGCTGACCGGCGTTATCGCCCCCATCAGGGTGAACCGGGTGATGGTGAGGGGCTGGCCGTGCTCAGCCATGGCGATCAACCCATCGCCCATCGCTTCGTCCAGCAGGCGGCGGATTGACTTATATGATGGTGATGACGCCGGGGTCGCGCGCTATCTTCTCCATCGTGATCCCGCGCGAAATCGCCGTCATGCGGATGCCGTCCATCGCGCGGGCGCGTCCGATGACGGTGCAGTGATAATTCAGGTCGGATAAGGTGAAATTGACGAGATGCGCGTCGAGATGCCGGTTGTTCGCCGGCAATTCCTGCGGCGCGGTCACCAGATTGCCGATCATGTGGATGGCGTTGAAATGGCGCGCGAGGCGGATGAATTCTGATAGTCGGTCAGATTGCCAGACCTGCGTACGTTTATCGGATCGTGAACGTTGGGCGGACCCGCGACGAGGCCGAACACCAGATGATCGTCGCCCAAGGTCACGGTCGTGGCCGGGTTGCGCGGGGTGAGGCAAAACCTCTGCGGCACGGTCTTCAGCGCCTCCGACACCAGGCCCTCGTCGATCCGAACGATTCCTTCCTCGTCGATCTTCGCCCCGGCGCGCGCGAACAGCGCCCGCACATTGGCGCGCAACACCTTGATCCCCAACTTATTGAGAATGCGAATCGAGATATCATGTAGATCCTGCATCTGATCAGGCGAGGGCATCTCCATCGGCGGATACGGATTGCGCACGTTCCGCCAAGGCATTTGCGCGATCGCCGCCCCGGCCTTGTCGCGTCGCAATTGTCGCGCTGCCCTCATGCCTTGCCCTCGTCCCTTGTACTCGTGGCGTCTCGCGCCGAGTCGGACTGATGCTTTGACGTCACCGAGTCGAGGCCGGATCTGAGCAGGTTGATCAGATCGTCCGCACGCGCCGTTGGAGCGTCAAGATTGAAGATCGCGGCCTCGGCGCCGTCGCGGCGGGACCAACCGAGACCCGTCGCCAGACCGCGGCACTTGTCGAGGAGTTCAGCCTCGCGCAATGGCTCTTCGGGGTCACCGCGAGCCGCCATTGGCGCATAGCGCAAGGTCGCGGCGATGCGGCGGCGCGCGGGACATTCGGCGCTGAGCAGCAGGTCTACTGCGACCTCAATGCGCGCGAGCATGTCCGCGATGAGCGGATCCATGAGCCCGTTCGCCACGATTTCCGCCACGCCAATCACGCCACGCACGACCATCGCCGTCACGGGAGGTCCGAGCGCGTATTGCGCTTGCTCGGTCGTCGCGGGCAGGGCGACGCCAAACCTCGCGCCTTCAGCGAAGGCGCCAATCTGGATGCGTTCGATCTCATCGCCGCATACCCGGTGTTCGCGCATCAGCATGGCGACCGCTTCGATCGCCGGCTGCGCCCAGCGGCACACGGGCCACGGCTTGAAATATTGCTCCTGTATGCGCCAACGGGCGCCCAAACCGGCCCAAATAGCCGCCAGCGGCTCGGCTTCCACGGTCAGCGCTGTAGCCCCAATAAACCCCGCCGCGGCGAGATCGCCGGCGGAGATGCCGGCGAGCGCGCTTAAACTCGATGCGTCCTTGACTATTGTCGGATGGTCGATGCAGCGCATCATCTGACTGCGCGGCCCGTGATATTCGGCAATGCCAGGCGCGTGGCGGGTCGCTTCGTAGGAAAGGCCGAGCACGCGCGCAGACATGGCGGCGACGCCGGTCGCATTCCAGGCGCCGGACGTGTGATAGTCGCTGGCGCTCGCATGCAGCGCCAGGCCGGTGCGCGTGGCGATTTCGTAGCCAACTATGCACGCGGTGAGGACTTCTCGGCCATCGAGCCGCCGCGTCGTCTGCGCCAACGCGACGAGGGCTGGAACCAGGGCGACCCCAGCATGCCCCTTGGTCAGGCGATGGCCTTCCTTGGCGTTCAACAAATCGATCGTCGAGGCGCCCGCGAAAGAAGCCCCCGCGCGGCTGACGGCGCGTCCATCAAATAAACGATGCGCCGCGGGCGCGCGTCCGGCGCCACAATGCGCAGCGGCGTAGTCGTGCACGATCGTCGATAGCCGAGTCATCCGGCCGGCTGCGGCGAAGCCGGCCAGCTCAATCAGGCATCGCTTGCCCTGTCGCGTCACCGCGGGCGGGACCTCGTCATAGGTCAGGCCGTGAATGAACTCAGTTAGGCCGAAGGCCGCAATTGCCGCATCACCTTGGCCAGTTGTTCTGCAATCGGAGCCGGATCGGGCTCGCGGATCGTTGGCAGGCGCTCGCGCGCGGCTGCGGCGATCGAGGGATCGAGCACCGCCTCGATCAACGCTTCCCCGCGCCCGCGATGGCAACGGTCATGCCCACGGCGTCGAGGATGTGGGAACCGCCCCCGAACCGATGCGGACCGCGAGCCCCACTATGATTGGCGAACCTGACCGGGAGGCCATAGAGCAGCGCCGTGTGCCGCAGCACCACGTCCCAACCCGAGGGGTTGTCAAAGCCAGCGCCCACGGCATCGCGCGCCGATGCCGCCGACGCGAGCAAGAGTTCGGCGCCCGCAAGCTCGGCGAGCCAGGGCGGCGCGGGGTTCCAGAGATCGGCGCACATCAGCGTTGCGAATTTCTGCCCGCCAAACCCGACCGGCGCCTCCAGCGCTCCACCCCCAACGTAAAGCTAGCCTTCCGCCAGATTGCCGTAAGTCGGCAGGTTGAGTTCGCGATGAAAGCCGAGCCGTCGCCGCGCGCCGACGAGCACCTTCGTATTAAAACCGCAGCCGTCCTCGCCACGCTCGATGAAACCGAAGGACACCGCCATCGGGCCCGCGGCGTCCATGCAGGCGCGAAGGGGCGCGGCGTCCACGGAAAGCGCCAACGCGCCGCAGTCCGGCGCCGACAGATAATCGGTCAGTGACAATTCAGGGAGCAACAGACGATCGATCAACCGATGCTGGGCCTGTTCGCAAGAGCAGAGGTGGCGTTGAAGGTTGGCGGCGACATCCCCGGCGACGCAGGCGATCTGTGCGATAGCGGGCTTCACTGCTTTTCCCGAGAGTGCTGCGGGCGAGCGCCGTAGACGCCCGTCCAATAATGAGACCGCCAGCGTCAGATCAGGCCCTGTTCCTTCAGGACGGTCGTGGACAATTCTTCGCTCGTCCTTTTGTTCACGTCGACCGAAGCGCTCAGCCGCGCCTTGGTTGCGTCGTCGAGATCGCTGGAGAAGTCATTCAGGATCTCGCCACGCCTAGGATTTGTTAACAGTCGCTTTGCGGATGACCGCGTCAACGGCTAATTCGGGAAATAGCCCTTGTCGTCCTTGAACACGACGAAATGGAAGGCCGGTATGCGCCCATCCTCGCAAACACAAGGCCGACGTCAACCTGCGACTCTTACAACGTCTGATAAGCCAGACCCGTGTCCATGCGCACGATGTTGTCGCGACCATACTCGACCCATACGCCTTCTGCAGCGACATCAGGCCGTCGGCACGCGCGCAGAATTCCGCGTTGCTGCCGAAATTCAGCGCCGCGCCGGTGTATTCTCGACAAAGGTCAATCTGCCCGGATTCCACGGCCTGCCGAAGCGGCGCGGCGCCGAGCCCGGCGCGCTTGTCGACCTGGACCCCATTAGCCGTGAGCAACTGAGTTGTCAGCTCGGACATTATCTGTTGCTCGCTGCAATTCTTTCCGCCAACAACAATGGCCTGTGCATAGGCGACGCTGGGCGCGAGCAGGGCGATCGCCCCGATGGCGGCGCGCCGCTAACACTTGGTACGCATTGTTTGTCTCCTCCGGTTGGTTGCTATTATCTCAACGGGTTCCCGCCGCGCAGTCTCAACCAGACCTGAGTCTGGCCAATGGCAACATCCACGAGACTCGCGAGCATCGCGGTCGGGATCGCTCCCGCCAGCCACATGCCCGGCTCCGTAAGATCGATGCCGGTGAAGGTAAGTTCGCCAAGCCCGCCGCCGCCCATGAAGAACGCCAGCGGAACCGTGCAGACGTTGATGGCGGGCGCCGTGCGCAATCTCCTGAGGATGACGAAGGCGGCGTTTGGCAGCTCGACGCCCATCAGGATTTGCCCCTGGGCCATGCCCATGCCCTTCGCCGCTTCGAGCAGATGCGCCGGCACGGCGCGCAGACCCGTATTCGTATTCAACACGATCGTCATCAACGTGACCACGACCAGGCCGAAGATGGCGGCCGGGGCGCCGATGCCGAATACTGACATGGCGAGCGCCAGGATCGCTAACATCGGATTAATGGTCCCGAAGTTGACGATCTGGATGAAGTAGTTGGCGTAAGGCCGGATCGCAGGTCGCGTCAGCGCGACCCCAACGGAATTCCAATAGTGATCGCAATGGCGCTCGAAATAGCCACCAACAGGATATATTGGCGCGCGACATAGACGACGTACTCGCTTTGACTGAGCGCCGCCGAAGCGAGGCCACGCGATTGCGCAAAGGCTCCGGCCGCGAATACTGACC
>JAGWRL010000159.1 GCA_028876585.1 Pseudomonadota bacterium
CCGCGCCAGCGCGGCGGATCGGGCGCGAGCGGCGCGCCCAATCGCGCCAGCTCGGCGTCGCCTTCGCGCGCGTTGAGATAGACCCGCCCGACCTGGGGACTAAGCCGGCGCAGGATGCGCGCCGCGAGCGGCTCGCCCAGGAACGGCGCCGAGGCTTTCGGCCGCCCCATCCGGGTCGAGGCGCCGCCGGCCAAAATCACCGCCGCGACGGTTATTTCCCTTTCCGCCATTTCCGCTCCGCGCTGCCGCCGCAATCGGGTTCATGTATAATGCCGCCCGGCTGAAAAATCCGCTGGGCAGGCGAAGGGGCGATGCATTGAACGCGCGGCGCAATTTTCTCAAAGCTATCGGTGCGGCCGCGGCCGCTGGCGTCGCGGCGCCGGCCTTGGCGCAGAGCACGCCCGACATCGAATGGCGGATCACCTCCAGCTTCAATCCCGCGCTTGATCTGATCTACGGCGGCGGCGAGACGCTCGCCCGCACGCTCGCCGATCTCACCGACGGCCATTTCACATTGAAGATTGCGCCGGCGGGGGAAATCGCGCCGGCGGGCGAGGCGCTCGACGCGGTCGAAGCGGGCAAGGCCGACGGCGCGCATACCGCGCTCGCCTACGCGTGGAACAAGGCGCCGAGCTTCATATTCGCCACCGCGACGCCGTTCGGCATGAACGCCCGCCAGCATACGGCCTGGCTCGCCGAGGGGGGCGGCGGCGCGCTGATCGACGAACTGCTCGCCGAGCACAAGGCGCTGGCCATTCCCGCCGGCAACACCGGCGGCCAGATGGCCGGCTGGTTCCGTAAGGAAATTCGCAGCGTGCAGGACCTCCAGGGCCTCAAAATCCGGCTCGGCGGCTTCGCCGGCAAGATTTTTCAGACGCTCGGCGCCGAGCCGGTGTCGATGCCGAAAGACTCCGTGTTCAACGCGCTGCAAAGCGGCTCGCTCGACATGTTCGAGTGGCTCGGCCCCTATGACGACGAGAAGTTCGGCCAGCCGATCGCCAAGGCGGCGCCGAATTACTATTATCCCGGCTGGTGGAAGGGCGGGATGCAACTGCACCTCGTCGTCGGCAAGGACAAATATGAGGCGTTGCCGAAAGCCTACAAGTCGGCCTTGCGGGCGGCCTGCGCGGTGGCCGACCGCGACATGCTGGCCAAATACGACGCCGCCAATCCGGCCGCGGTCAAGCGGCTGGTGGTCGGGGGCGCGTCGCTCAGGCTGTTCCCGCAGGATGTGATGGAGGCTTGCTACAAGACCGCCAGCGACCTCTACGATCAGCTCGGCGCCGACAATCCCCGCTTCAAGAAGCTCGCCGATTCCTATCTCGGCTTCCGCGGCGATCAATATCTGTGGTGGCAGGTGGCGGAATATTCGTTCGACAATTTCATGATCCGCCAGCGCCACGCCAAGACTTAATCGCGCTCGCAGGCGTCGATCTGCGACCAGCGCGCGCCGCCCGGCGAATCCATCACCTCGCGCTCGCGGGTGGCGTAGCGGGCGGGGATCGTATGCGCGACCGTGTGGGCGGGCTCGACGATTTCGGTGCGCAGCCGGGTGGCGATCTGGGCCGGAATCGTCTGCGTCACCTCGCGCGCGGGGCTGACCAGCACGCGGCGCAAGCGCTCGCCATATTGGGCGGGCACGCGCACCCAGCAGCCGATCACGTCGCCGTTCTCATTGCGGGTCCGCCATTCCGCATGCGCCGGGCTGACTTCGACCGTCTCCCGCTCGACCCCGTATTGCGGCGGGATGACGCGCACGATCGTCTGCTCCGGCCGCACGACGACGCTCTCCTCGACCTGCCGCGTCACCGCCGGCACATATTCGGCCACCTCGCGCTCCGGCGACACCATCACCTGTTCGGCGACCGTGCTGTAATGCGCCGGCTCGACCACGCGGCGGTAGCATTGGTGCGCTTGCGCGCCGACGCTCAGCGCGAGAAAACCGACCAGACTGGATGCGATGAGGCGCATGTGAAACTCCATATGGCGCCCATCGCGCCTGCGGAGGGGTTAGCACCGTCCCGACAAGGAACAAGTTGGATCGGTTTTTAACGTAAATTTAAGCCTGTCCGCGAGCGGGAGAACAAACCATGTGCCGCAGCATCAAACCGCTGTTCAACTTCGAACCGCCGGCGACCGACGACGAGTTGCACGCCGCGGCGGTGCAATTCGTGCGCAAGGTGAGCGGATTTCAGCGCCCCTCGCGCGCCAACGCGGCCGCGTTCGAGGTCGCGGTGGCGGAGATCACCGCTTCGCTGCAAAGGCTGCTGGGCGGGCTGCACACCCCGGCGGCGCCGCGCAACCGCGAGATCGAGGCCGAACGGGCGCGGGCGAGGAGGGCCTACTGAGGCGCCGCCTCACACTTCCTCCACCCGCCCGTCCCTGATCGTCACCCGCCGGTCCATGCGGGCGGCGATCTCCATGTTGTGGGTGGCGATCAGCGCCGCGACGCGGCTCGCCTTCACCAGCGAGGTCAGCGTCGAAAACACGTGATCGGCGGTCTTGGGGTCGAGATTGCCGGTCGGCTCGTCGGCCAGCAGCACGCGCGGCGCGTTGGCGAGCGCGCGCGCGATCGCGACGCGCTGTTGCTCGCCGCCCGACAGTTCCGACGGGCGATGGCGCGCGCGCGGCCCAAGACCGAGGAAGGTGAGCAGTTCCATCGCCCGCGTCCCCGCTTCGGCGCGCGACAGGCCGGCGATCATCTGCGGCAGCACGATGTTTTCCTGCGCCGAGAATTCCGGCAACAAGTGATGGAACTGATAGACGAAGCCGATGTGCGAGCGCCGCAGCGCGGTGCGGGCATTGTCGGACATCTGCGAGGTCGGCTGGCCCGCGACATAGACCTCGCCGGCGTCGGGCGTCTCCAGCAGGCCCGCGATATGCAGCAGCGTCGATTTGCCGGCGCCCGAGGGGGCGACCAGAGCCACCGACTCGCCCGGCCATAACGCGAGTTCGGCCCCCGCGAGCACGACCACCGCCGCCTCGCCGTCGCCGTAGCGGCGCGACAGGTTGTTGAGGTGGAGCGCCGGCGTCTTACTCATAGCGCAGCGCCTCGACCGGATCGAGCCGCGCCGCGCGCCAGGCGGGATAGATCGTCGCCAGCAGCGACAGCGCCAGCGCCATCGCCACCACCGCCAGCACGTCGGGCGTCTGGATGCGGCTCGGCAGGCCGGGCAGGTTATAGACCTCGGCCGGGAACAGGTTCATGCCGGTCGCCCAGCTCAAGGCGCGCCGCAGCGGCTCGACGTTATGCGCCACGATCAGGCCGACGATCATGCCGACCAGCGTGCCGGCAAAGCCGATCGCCGCGCCGGTGATGAGGAAGATGCGCAGGATCGCGCCGCGCGTCGCCCCCATCGTGCGCAGCACCGCCACCGCGCGCGCCTTGTCCTGCACCAGCATGATCAGGCCAGAGATGATGTTGAGCGCCGCCACCAGCACGATCAGCGACAGGATGACGAACATCACCGACGCCTCGACCGCCAGCACATCGAAGAAGGTGCGGTTGGTCTCGCGCCAGTCGGTGTCGATCATCGGCCGCTGCTCGGCTTTCGTAATCTCGGGTTTGAGCCGGTCGATATGGTCGGGATCGTCGACATAGACCTCGATCACATTGGCCTGACCGTCGAGGTTGAAGAAGCTCTGCGCCTCGGCGATCGGCATGAAGATGAAGGAGCCGTCGAAATTGGCCATGCCGACCTTGAACACCGCCGCGACATTGTAGGATTTCAGCCGCGGGGTGACGCCGAACGGCGTCTGCGCCCCATGCGGCGTGATCAGCGTGATCTGGTCGCCGACGCGCAGGCTCAGATGTTCGGCGAGCTTGGCGCCGAGCGCGACGCCCTGGCCGCCGTCGAAATTGTCGAGCGAGCCTTGCGTGATATGGCCGGCGACGCCCGGCAGGCGCTTCAAGTCGGCTTCCAGAATTCCCCGCGCCAGCCCGCCGGACTGGCCATAGGGCGAGGAGGCGAACACCTGCCCCTCGACGATCGGCAACGCCAGTTTCACGCCCGGCACCTTCGAGACCCGTTCGGTCACGGCGGCGTAATCGGTCAGCGGCGTCTCGACGCCTTGCAGGAAGATATGGCCGTTGAGGCCGATGACCTTGTCCATCAGATCGAGCCGGAAGCCGTTCATCACCGCCATCACGACGATCAGCGCCGCGACGCCGAGCGCGATGCCGACGAAGGAGAAGCCGGCGATCACCGAGATCGACCTTTTGGTGCGCCGCGCGCGGAGATAGCGGAACGCGATCATCCACTCGAAGGCGGAGAACGCGCGCGCCGGCGGCGTCGCGGCGGCGGTCTCCGCGACGGCGGCCCCGGTCACCGCGCGGCCCTCACGCGACGCCGCCAAGCCGCGCGATCGCCGCCGCGACGCTCATTGTCTCGCGCTCGCCGGTGCGGCGGTTCTTCACCTCGACCTTGCCCTCGGCCAGGCCCTTAGGGCCGACGATCGCCTGCCAGGGCAGACCGATCAGGTCCATCGCGGCGAATTTGGCGCCGGGGCGCTCGTCGCGGTCGTCGTACAGCGCCTCGCGGCCGGATTTGGCGAGGGCCGCGATGATCTCCTTGCAGGCGCCGTCGCAGGCGGCGTCGCCGACCTTGAGGTTGATCACGCCGACGTCGAACGGGGCGGCGGCCTCCGGCCAGATCATGCCGGCCTCGTCGTGATTGGCCTCGATCAAGGCGGCGGCGAGCCGGCTCGGGCCGATGCCGTAGGAACCCATGTGGACGGTATGCTCGCGCCCATCGGGGCCATTGACCACCGCCTTCATCGGCTTGGAATATTTGGTGCCGAAGTAGAAGATATGGCCGACCTCGATGCCGCGCGCCGAGATGCGGCTCGCCTCGGGCACGGCGGCGAAGGCGGCTTCGTCGTGCTTCTCCGAGGTCGCGGCGTAGCGCGAGGTCCAGACGTCGAACACGCCCTGCATCGCGGCGCGGTCGTCGAAGTCGATGTCCTGCGGCGGCGGCGTCAGCGCGAGATAATCGCGGTGGCAGAACACTTCGCTCTCCCCCGTCGAGGCGAGGATGATGAATTCGTGGCTGAGGTCGCCGCCGATCGGGCCGGTGTCGGCGACCATCGGAATCGCGGTCAGGCCGAGCCGGGCGAAGGTGCGCAGATAGGCCGTGAACATCTTCATGTAGCTGTGGCGGGCGCTTGTCGCGTCGAGATCGAAGGAATAGGCGTCCTTCATCAGGAATTC
>JAGWRL010000160.1 GCA_028876585.1 Pseudomonadota bacterium
CTACGTCGGTCAGGCGGTCGCCAGGGCGATGATCCCGCGCCGGCGCGGCTGCATCATCAACATCGCCTCGGTGCAGAGCGAGTTGGCGCGCACCAATATCGCGCCCTACACCGCCTCGAAGGGGGCGGTGAAAATGCTGACTAAGGGCATGGCGACCGATTGGGGCCAGCACGGCTTGCGCGTCAACGCCATCGCGCCCGGCTATTTCCGCACCGAACTCAATCAGGCTTTGATCGCCGACGAGAAATTCAACAATTGGCTCGTCAACCGCACGCCGATGCGGCGCTGGGCCGATGTCGGCGAACTCGAAGGCGCGGCGGTGTTCCTCGCCTCCGACGCGTCCAGCTTCGTCAATGGTCATGTGCTCTACGTCGACGGCGGCATCACGGCCTGCCTGTAGCTGACGACATAAGCGTCTTTTATGGCCCCATTAACCAATTCAATCCAAAGTCGAGTTGGGCTTTGGGGCGAAGGGCGAAAATGGCGATTGCAATGGGGCTGCTGGAGATTCTGGCCTGCGCGGCGGCCGCCGCGATGACCACCTATCTCATGATGGAGAAGCGCGAACTGCTGCAATTCACCTCGGCCAAGGCCGAGGAACTCTACACGCTGGTGGAGAGCTTCGATCAAGGGCTCAACGTCTATTTCTCGAAAACCTGTTCGATGATCGCCGAGGGCTACGCCTATAATTCGAACGGCGACGCCGACTGGACCAAGCTGATGCTGGATCTGGCGCGGGCGCGGATGCTGATCAGCTTCTATTTCCCGGCGCTGCTGCCGACCGCCAAGCGCGCCGACGCCGCTTTGTCGGCCACCGTCGGCGCGATGCGCCGGTTTCAGGCCAACCGGCAGGACGAACCCACCATTCTGGCGCTAGAACAGACGCTGATCGACATGCGCGAGACGCTGGACGCGCTCAAGCACGCGGTGGTGATGGCGCATCGCGACAATGGCCGCCCCCGGCTGGCGCGGCGCCGGCACAAGACCGCCGCGCAGGCGTTGCGCATGGCGGCGTGAGGCGGCGCGGGCCGCAATTGCATCCCGCGCCCGCCGTGCTACGGACCCCGGCGATTGTGTGGGCGGCGCCGGCGTCGCCCGCCGGGAGTTTGGATATTGGCTTCAACGCAAACGTTGAGCCCGGGCGCCAATGGAGCGGCGGCGGAGGTTCGTCCGCCGTCGTCGCGGGTTTATGCGGCGCTGGACCTGGGCACGAACAATTGCCGGCTGCTGGTCGCGCGGCCCGCCTACGACGGTTTTCGGGTGATCGACGCCTTCTCGCGCATCGTGCGGCTGGGGGAGGGGCTGACCCAAAGCGGCCGGCTGTCTGACGCGGCGATCGAGCGCACGATGGAGGCGCTGCGTATCTGCCGCGACAAAATGCGCAGCCGCGGCGTCACCCGCGCCCGCCTCGTCGCCACCGAGGCGTGCCGCTCGGCCAGCAACGGCGCGCAATTCCTTCTCGACGTGCGCGACCGGCTCGGGCTGCATCTCGAAATCGTCGACCGCGAGACCGAGGCGCATCTCGCCGCCGCCGGCTGCGGCGAGTTGATCGACGACAGCGCCGAGGCGACCGTGCTGTTCGACATCGGCGGCGGCTCGTCCGAGATCGTCTGGATGACTCGCGGCGCCAACGGCGCTCGCCGGGTGGCGGCGTGGGAATCCTTGCGGCTCGGGGTGGTGTCGCTGGCCGAGACCTTTGGCGGCGACGACGTGACGCCGGAAATCTTCGCGGCGATGACCGCGCGGGTCGATTCGGAACTGGCGCCCTTCGCTCAGCGCGTGTCCGCTGAGCGGCGCTGCGCGCGCTTCCATCTGCTCGGCACCTCGGGCACGGTGACGACGCTGGCCGGCGTGCATCTCGATCTGCCGCGCTATGACCGGCGCGCCATCGACGGCTTGTGGCTGTCGCGCGCGCAGGTGGACGGCGCGATCGCCCGGCTCCGGGCGATGAGCTACGCCGAGCGGGCGGCCAATGGCTGCATCGGCATCGAGCGCGCCGATCTGGTGCTGGCGGGCTGTGCGATTCTTGAGGCGATTCGCGGCCGCTTTCCCGCCGAGCGCATCCGCATCGCCGACCGGGGCTTGCGCGAAGGCATCCTCTCGCAGCTGATGCGCGCCGACCGCGCCCCCGCGAGATACGGCGCATGAGCGGCGCCGGCGGTTCGGGGCACGAGGGCGGACGGGCGCTGAAGACGCGCGTCAAGACGGCGCGCAAGCGCAGCCTGTCCTCGACGCTGTGGCTGGAGCGCCAGCTCAACGATCCCTTCGTCGCCAAGGCGCGGATGGAGGGGTTTCGCTCGCGCGCGGCCTATAAGCTGAGCGAGATCGACGACAAATACCGGCTGTTCAAGCCGGGCGGGCGGATCGTCGATCTCGGCGCGGCGCCGGGCGGCTGGGCGCAGGTGGCGGCCGAACGGGTCAAATCGCGCGAGGGCAGGGGCCGGGTGATCGGCATCGACCTGCTGGAGATCGAGCCGATCGCCGGCGTCGAATTCCAGGTGATGGACTTCCACGATCCCGAAGCGCCCGAGGCGTTGCGCGCCTGGCTGGCGGGGCCGGCCGACGGGGTGATGTCCGACATGGCGGCCAATGCGACCGGCCATCGCAAGACCGATCATCTGCGCATCGTCGGGCTGGCGGAACTGGCGGTGGATTTCGCCTGCCAGGTGCTGACGCCGGGCGGGTTCTTTCTGGCCAAGGTGTTTCAGGGCGGCGCGGAAGGCGATCTTCTGGCGCGGCTGAAGCGGGACTTCGCCGCCGTGCGCCACCTCAAGCCCAAGGCGAGCCGCGCCGACAGCGCGGAAAAATACGTGCTGGCGACCGGCTTTCGCGGCGCGGCCGGCCCGTCCGGCGCCTGATTCAGCGCAAAAAACCCAGTCCGATCAAGCCCGACAGGATCAGGAACACCGCGATGATGTAGTTGAGCAGCCGCGGCATGATGAGAATCAGCACGCCGGCGACCAGCGCGGCGAGTGGCTGGATATGCGCGACGCCGAAGGTGAAGTGAGCGAAATGCATGGTCGGTCCGGCTCCGTTGTGGCGCGTTCCGCGATGACCCCAACGTGAAATAACGCCGGCCGCGCGGATTCGTTCGCGACAAACCTATCACGCCGAACGTCGATCGCGCGGGCGCCGGTTAACCCTAAGATCAAGCTATCGCCATTTCCGTTCTAAATGAGCGATTAAGGGCGTGACAAGGAAGGGGGTTAACGATTAGTTACCCCACGTGAGGGGCGGCGGCATCGCAACCCCGGGGTTGCGGCAACGCAACTTGGTCGAAGTTTGCGAGTGGGATGCGGCTTCGATGCGTTGCGTGGCGTCTCGATCTGTTGCCGAAGCAGAAATCTGAACGAACCGCCTTGCTTACGGGTTCCCGACTGGAGCTCTTGCGTGTCAAAGCTTTATTACGCCGCGCCGAATTCGACCGGTAACTATGTCATCTGGGTGACGGACGGCACCACCTACGGCACGCACAATATTTTTGGCGGAACGCAGAATTTCGGCGCGCAGAGCCCCTACGGCTTCGTGGCTTTCGGCAATTCCGCGATATTCGCCGGCGTCGATCCCAGCGGCTACACCGGCGTCTGGATCACGCAGGGGACCGGCGCGACCACGGTCGAACTCGTCTCGGGCCAGCAGAACGCGGCCACGCTCAGCCCGCAACAATTCACCGTCGTCGGCGCCCATGTGCTGTTCGCCGGGCAGGACGTCAACAACAAGACGGCGCTGTTCTCCACCGCCGGCGTGAGCGGCGACGCGCAGGCCCTGCTTGAATATGACAAGCCGCGCAATCGCTTCACCGCCTTCGGCAATTTCGCGGTCGCCGCCGATTCCGATATTTCCGGCAGCGCCGAGATTTGGGTCACCGACGGCACGGCCGCCGGCACGACGCTGCTCTATACGCAGGCGACCTCGGCCGATTACGACGACAATTTCGCGCTCGCCGGGGTCGGCGGCTATGCTTTGTTCGAGGCGACCGACAGCAGCGGCGCGCGCGGGCTGTTCTCGATCCACGGCGCCGCGGGCGGCATGACGGAACTGCTGACCGGCCGGCAGGGGCTCTATCCCACCACGCCGTCGGCGCTCACCGTCGCGGGCGACAAGGCGTTCTTTTCCGCCTTCGATTCGCTCGGCCGCAACGGTCTGTGGGTGACCGACGGCACGGCGGGCAACACGCGCGAAATCCTGTTCAACGCCAACGGCGTTCCGCTCAATCCGATCGACCTGACCGCGATCGGCGGCAAAGCCGTGTTCCAGGGCAGGGACAGCGCCGGCGCGACCGGCATTTTCTGGAGCGACGGGACTTCCCTCGGCACGCATGAGATCGGCGTCGGCGTGCTCGGCCAGAACGTCGCGTCGCCCAATTTCACCGCGCTCGGCGCGCTGGCGCTGTTCGTCGCGCCCGATGCGAGCGGCGACCTCGGCCTGTGGGTGACTGACGGGACCAACGCCGGCACGAGCGAGATCGAGGCCGGGTTGCAGGGCGCCTACAGTCTGTGGCCCTCCAATTTCCTCGTGGTCGGCGCGCGCGCCTATTTCGAGGCGACCGATTCGTCGGGTAAGGTGGGCGTCTGGACGACCGACGGCACGGCCGCCGGCACGCTCGAAATCGCCGCCGGCCAGCAGGGCGCCTATACGATGGTGCCGCAGAGCCTGACCGCTTACGGCGCGCGAATGGCGTTCGTCGGCCTCGATTCTCTCGGCCATTACGGCGTCTGGGTCAGCGACGGCACGCTCGCCGGCACGAGCGAGGCGTTGTCGCTGCCGACCGGCTCGACCGGCGTCGCGCCGACCATCATGGGCATCTCCGGCACGGACCTGATCGTGGCCGGTTACGACACCACCGGCGCGCTGGCGCAATGGTCGGTCGACGGCGTGCCGGCCGATTCGCGCAAGATTTCGAGCAATGCGCCGCTCGGCGCGTCCTACACCGTCAACCTGCCCACCCATGCCGCCAACGATTTCAACGGCGACGGCTGTTCCGACCTTCTGTTCGCCGATGGCGCGCAAGCGCTCTCGACCTGGCAGGTCAACCGGCTTTCGCTGGTCGGCGGCGGATCGCTCGGCAACCCCGGCCCCGCCTATAGCGTGGTCGCGACTGGCGATGCGTTCGGGCAGGGCTATTCCGACATTTTCTTCGCCAACGCGCAGACCGGCGCGATCTCGCTGTGGCGAATGTTCGGGACCACCGTCCTCGCCAGCTATTCGCTTGGCTCGCCCGGCGGAACTTGGCGGGTCGCGGGAACGGGCGATTTCAACGGCGACGGCAAGACCGACCTGTTGTTTCGCGACAATGCGGGCGATCTCGCGATGTGGGAACTCGCCGGCCACGCCATCATCGGCGGCGGCCTGATCGGCAATCCGGGGCCGGGCTACACCTTTGTCGGCACGGGCGATTTCAACGGCGACGGCAAGACCGACCTGCTGTTCCGCGCCGCCAATGGCGCCTACGCGTCCTGGCTGATGAACGGCTCCAAGATCACCGGCGGCGGCGTGATCGCCAATCCCGGCTTCGATTGGGTGTTGCAGGGCATTGGCGATTTCAACGGCGATGGCGCCAGCGACTTGCTGTTCCACAATATCGACACCGGGGCCTATTCGACGCTCGACATCAAGAACAACGCGGTTTCCGGCGGCGGCCAAATCGGGATCGCCTCGTCGGATTACGTCGTCAAGGGAATTGGCGATTACAACGGCGACAATCACAGCGACATCCTGTTCCAGAACGTCGTCACCGGCAAATACGTCTACTGGTACATGAACGACACGACGATCCTCGGCGGCGTGACGTTGGGTTCGCCCGGGCCGACCTTCACCGCCATCGCCGCGACCTCGGCCGTGCGGCCGCAATTGCCGGCGCAGGCCTATTTCGAGGATGGCGCCGGAGTCATCCATAGCTGGGGCGTGGCGCGCGGCGTTTCCGGCGCGGTCGCGTCGCTGGGTTCGGCGAGCGGGCAGACGCTGCTCGGCGTCGGCGATTTCTTCGGTGACGGCAAGCCGGACTTGCTGTTCAAGAGTTCGGCCGGCGCCTATTCGCTGTGGCGCACCAATGGCGCGAGCCTCGTCTCCACGACGACGCTCGGCGCGCCCTCGTCGTCGCTGCAATTCAAGGCGATCGGCGATTTCAACGGCGACGGGCGCAGCGACATCTTGTTCCAGAACGCGCTCGGCGACGACATCGTCTGGACCATGGAGGGCGCGAGCGTCGTCAAACAGACCGATCTCGGCAATCCCGGCGCGGGTTGG
The DNA here is from genome assembly GCA_028876585.1 of Pseudomonadota bacterium. Next base: position 6,247 of record JAGWRL010000160.1, read on the forward strand.
ACGACCATCGCCGCGGCGGATTTCACCGGCGACGGGACCCGCGACATTTTGCAGACCAATGCGGCGGGACAATTCCAGATTCAGGCGATCGGCATGAATCAGGTGATCGCCGGCGGCGGCGTGCTCAATTCGCCCGGCGCCGGCTGGAGTTTTCTCGGGACCGGCGATTTCAACGGCGACGGCAAGGCCGACCTGTTGTTCGTCAACGGCTCCAACCAATATGCGACCTGGGACCTCAGCGGCGCGGCGCTGATCGGCGGCGGGACGATCGGCTCGCCGGGGGCGAACTATGTGTTCAAGGGGATCGCCGATCTCAACGGCAACCACCTCGCCTCGATCCTGTTCTACAACACCGCGACCAGCACTTACGCGACCTGGGAGATGAACGACACCTCGATCCTGGCGAGCCACCAGCTCGGCGCGCCGGCGGCGGGCTGGACGTTTCAGGCCGTGGCGTGACGGCTCGTTATTTGCCGGCGAGGCGGGCGGCGTAGCGCGCCATCTGATCGACTTCGAGATTGACGCGGTCGCCGGCGCGCCGCTCGCCCCAGGTGGTGACGGCGAGCGTGTGCGGGATCAACAGCGTCTCGAATTCGTCGCCCGCGACGGCGTTGACCGTCAGCGACGTGCCATCGAGCGCGACCGACCCCTTGGTCGCGACGAAGCGCGACAGCTCCGGCGCGCAGCGAAAGCGGAAACGCGACATGCCCTCGAAATCCTCGCGCGCGACGATCTCGGCGACGCCGTCGACATGGCCGCTGACGAGATGGCCGCCGAGCTCGTCGCCGATCTTGAGCGGCCGTTCGAGATTGACGCGGCGGCCGGGCGCCAGCGCGCCGAGCGTGGTGACGGCGAGCGTCTCCGCGCCGACGTCGAAGGCGAGCCGCGCGCCGCCCTTGTGCGGCTGAATATCGACGACGGTGAGACAGACGCCGGCATTGGCGACCGAGGCGCCGAGGGCGAGCCCGGCGGCGTCATAGGCGCAATCCACCACCAGCCGGGCGATGTCGCCTTTGCGCGACATCTCAATGACTTGCCCGATATCGCTGACAATTCCCGTGAACATGGGGCGGCGAGGGGGTTCAGTCCTCGCCGACCGCGACGGGGCGCGGCAGACGGGTGGGGCGCAGCAGGAAGCTCGGCACGTGATCGCCCAGACCCACCACCGGCGCGTCGTCGCGATCCTCGCGGCCGCGATGGCGCGGCGCGGCGGCCGGCGAGCGGGCCGCCACAGGCGGTTCGGCGCGTTCGGGACGGCGAGCGCGCGGCGCGCGGGCCTGCGGTTCGGGACGCGACTCGTCGCGCGGCGCCGC
>JAGWRL010000161.1 GCA_028876585.1 Pseudomonadota bacterium
GACATCTCGGCGAACGAGGTGTCGGACTGCGCTTCGGTGATGCCGCGCAGGAAGCCGGTGTCTTCGTCGGGGAAGAAGCCCTTGGGCACGTTGGCGTACAGCGTCATCGCGAGCCAGCCGGTGCCGAAGGTGACGAGCAGCATCAGGAAGCGGGCGCGCAGCACGAGATCGAGCGTGACGCGGTAGAAGCCCGCCAGCGAATCGACGAAGAAATCGGAGGCGCGCGCGAACAACCCCGCCTGCGCGCCGTGTTTGGGCGCCGAGAGGATGCGCGCGCACAGCATCGGCGTCAGCGTCAGCGAGACGAAGCCGGAGACGAGGATCGCCACCGTGATCGTCACCGCGAATTCGCGGAACACGCGCCCGACCACGCCGCTCATCAGCAGCACCGGGATGAACACGGCGACCAGGCTGAAGGTGATCGACAGGATGGTGAAGGCGATCTCGTTCGCCCCCTTCAGCGCCGCCTCGAACGGCTTCATCCCGGCCTCGATGTGGCGGGTGATGTTCTCCAGCATGACGATGGCGTCGTCGACGACGAAGCCGACGCTGAGCGTGATCGCCAGCAGCGAGATGTTGTCGATGGAATAGCCGAACATATACATGAAGGCGCAGGCGCCGATCAGCGACACCGGCAGCGCCAGCGCGGGAATCAGCGTCGCCGCCGCCGATTTCAGGAACACGAAGATCACGATCACGACGAGCAGGATCGACAGGCCGAGCGTATATTGCACGTCGCCGATCGAATCGCGGATCGAAACCGAGCGGTCGTTGAGCACCTGCGCCTGCACCGAGGGCGGCAGTTGCGCTTCGTAGCGCGGGATTCTCGCCTTGACGCTGTCGACCACCTCGACCGTATTGGCGTCGGACTGGCGGAACACCGCCAGCACGATGGCGCGGTGATTGCCGCGCCAGGCGGCGATCTGCTTGTTCTCGACCGAATCGTAGACATGCGCGATCTGGTCGAGCCGCACCGGCGAGCCGTTGCGCCAGGCGACGACGAGGTCCTTGTAATCCTCGGCGTGCAGCAATTGCCCGGTCGCGTCGACCGTCACGTTCTGCTTGGCGCCGAGCAGCGCGCCGACGGGGGTCGAGGAATTGGCGTTGGCGACCGCCGCGCCGACGGCCGACAGCGTCAGCCCGCGCGCCGCGGCCGCGTCGGGGTCGACGGCGACCCGCACCGCGAATTTCTGGCTGCCGAACACCAGCACCTGACTGACGCCGGCGATCTGCGAAATCTGCTCGGCGAACACCTGCTGCGCGTAATCGTCGACCTTGTAGAGCGGCTGCGTGTCGGAGACGAGCGCGATGAACAGGATCGGGCTGTCGGCGGGATTGACCTTCTGGAAACTTGGCGGCTGCGGCAGCGTCTGCGGCAGCTTGCGCAAGGTGGCGGAGATGTTCGACTGCACGTCGAGCGCCGCGCCGTCGATGTTGCGGTCGAGATCGAACTGCATGACGATCTGCGTCGTGCCGAGCGCCGACGACGAGGTCATCATATTGATGCCGGGGATGGTGGCGAAGGCGCGCTCCAGCGGCCCCGCCACGGCGGAGGCCATGGTGTCGGGGCTGGCGCCGGGCAGCGCCGCATTGACGGAAATGGTCGGGAAATCGACGCGCGGCAGCGCCGCCACCGGCAATTGCTTGTAGCCGAACAGGCCGAACACGATGAACGACAGCATCAGCAGGCTGGTCATCACCGGCCGGCGGATGCAAAGTTCGGGCAGGCTCATCAGGTCGCCCCCTTGGCCGGTTCGCGCACCGTCACTTTCGCGCCCTCGAACAGCAGCAGCGCCCCGTCGACCACGACCTTTTCGCCGCCATCGAGCCCCTTGAGGATGACCGTGTCCGGCCCCTCCGTGCGCCCGACCTCGACCGGCGTCACATGCGCGGCGCCGTCCTTGACGGTGAAGACGAAATTGCCGGCCTGCGAAATCTGGATCGCCTCGCGCGGCGCGACGACAGTGTCGGGCTCCTCGCGCAAAGTCAGCGTCAGGTTGCAAAGCTGGCCCGGCCACAGCAATTCGTCGACGTTGTCGAATTGCGCGCGAATGACGATGGTGCCGGTGGCGGGATCGACCGTGTTGTCGATCAGCGCCAGCTTGCCGGTGGCGTGGCGGGTCGCCCCCTGCGGCGTCGCGATCGCAACCACGCCGGCGGCCATCGCGTCGCGCAGCGCGGGCAGCAGCTTCTGGCTGACCGAGAGCGCGACATAGATCGGCGAAATCTGGTTGATGGTGGCGAGCACGCCGGCGCTTGAATTGTCGCCCGCCTTGATGATGTTGCCCGCCTTGATGTTGACGACGCCGACGCGGCCCGAGATCGGCGCCGTGATCGTGTACCAGCCGAGCGCGACCTTCATGTTGTCGATCGCCGCCTTGTCGCCCATGATCGCCGCGCGCGCGGTCGCCGAGGCGGTTTTCGCATTGTCGAGATTGAGCACCGGCGTCGCGGAGCGGGCGACGAGATCGGTGTAGCGGCCGACGTCGCGCGTGGCCTGCTCAAGCTGCGCCTCGTCCTTGGCCAGTTGCGCCTGCGCGACGCTGAGTTGCGCCCGCGCCTGACGGTCGTCGAGCGTGAACAATTCGTCGCCGGCCTTGACCTCGGCCCCGTCGGCGACCTCGACCTTCATCACCGTCGCGTCGAAATGCGATTTGAGCGCGACGCTCGCCACCGCCTGCGCCGTGCCGATTTCGTCGATCGTCCACGGCACCGTCTTGCGCTGCGCCGCGCCGACCACCACCGAGACCGGCGGACGCGGCGGCGCGCTCGGCGCGGCGGCCGCCGCCGGCTTCTCGCCGGTGATCTGGGCCGGCAGATAGCCATGCGCCAGCAGCGCGTAGGGCGCGGCCTGCGGCGCATAAACCGCCACGACTTCAGGTCTGTAGACCCCATAAGCCGCCACGCCCAGCGCGGCGACGACGGCGAGTTTGACGACTTGGCTCAGAAACGACACTTGCGCTTTACGCCTCCTGGCGCCCCCTCGCCCGCGCGCGGGAACGCGCCTCAACCATAGCGTAATTTCGACGCCGCGTCAGAGCGTCGTTTACGAAAGCTTAATCGCACCGCGCGAGCGCCGCCGCCGCTTCGCCCAGCGCCCGCCACGGCGCGAGATCCCAGCTTCGGACCGCCAGCGGCGAGGGAAGTTCACCACTTTTTGCGCGCGTCGTCGATAGCGTCGTAAACGTCCACAGCCGCAAACACCACATTGAAAGTGCTAGCGGCTCTCGCTCCCCATTTCGCGATTTGCAGACTGCGGCCGGCTGACGAAACAGCTTCCTCGGAACGGTCCAAACGGCGTAGCAGTTGTGCCCGTTTCGCGTCCGCCAATTTTTGCCCCAGTCGGCGCGAGAGGACATCGATTTGCTTTTGGGCATCGATCAGCAATACTGATGCGTCACCAGACGACGCGTCAGCGAGTCGGCCGCTCGCCTCCAACGTTCCGTCCCGCGCAATTTGCTTCACAGTTCCATTGATATCGAAGGCGATTGCGTTCGGCGGCGCATTGGGCGTGGATTTGGGCTCCAGCGCCTGTGTTCCGGCTTTGTAGGCAGCCGACACAAGGATCAGTGTGACGCCTTCCGCAAGCGACAATTCGAGGGCGGGAATCACAAGCGGAGCTAACGGCGTTACCACCAACCCGATCGTGGCGGCTGTCCGAAGAACCAGCGCAGTATGCATGGCGAAGGTTAAGCGCTGCTCGATCTTTTTTTGAATCCCCGATATCCGGTTGAAGACGTCGTTGATGCGCATAACGTTAATTCTTCGCTCGTTATCGACTCTCTGAAGGTAATCGGTGAACGGCCCCGGGCCAACCGCCGCCGCGTTCAGCGCCCCAGTCAACAAGATTTTCGCGTAGACCCGCTTTTCTTGTTCTATGGCTGCGTAGTTCTGATCAACGGTTGCAAAGCCAGGCTCGCCAGTGATCGCTTGAGCGAGCAAATTAATCAGGACAACTTCGTCGAAATCTTCGCGCCCCATAAATGTATGGTCGGCAGTCGCGCGGAAATAAGCTGCGCTATCAAGCGTGCGGCACAACAGCGAAAGGTTCACGATTGCAGGGCAAATTGCCGGCTTCAGGGGGGACATAGCATGACTCCCGACTTGCAATGCATGTCCATCGCACAATTAATGTATATCAGCAATGACTCGTGGAAAATTGAGAGCGTCGCGCGACTTTCGCCAACTTGATCCTAATGTGGCGGGGTCGCTAAACCTCCAACGCGAGCGCCCGCCACGGCGCGACGTCCCAGCTTCGGACCGCCAGCGGCGAGGGCGAGGGTAATAGCCAGATCGCGGTGAGCCCGATCCGCTCGCGCTGCGGGCCGATCCCCGCCCCGGCGCGGCCGAGGAAGCGGCGGCCGGCGTTCAGGCTGGTGAAGGCGAGAATGCGCGGCGCATGGACTTCGATTTTGACGGCAAGCGCCGCGCAGGCGGCGCGATCGAGCGCTTGCGCCGGCAATTGATGGTCCATGCCGCTCGCGTGTTTGGCGATGTCGGTGAGGCCGAGGCCGAAGCTCGGCATCAAGGGATAATCCTCCGGCGCCAGCCGGCGCGGCGTCAGCCCCGCCTCGTGCAGCGCGCGCCAGAAGCGGTTCTGCGGATGGGCGTAATAGGCTTGGCGGCGCGCCGATTCCGCGCCCGCCGCCGTGCCGCAGAACACGATGCGCAGGCCGGGGGCCAGCACGTCGGGCAGGACAGGGGTCACAGCGACTGGTTGTAGGCCCCGACCTCGGGGTTTTCGCGCAATATTCCGTCGATGGCGTGAAACATTTCGCGCATCCGGGCTTCCGACACCGGGCTTTCGACCACCACCACCAGTTCGGGCTTGTTGGAGGAGGCGCGCACGAGGCCCCAGGTGCCGTCCGCGACGGTGGCGCGCACGCCGTTGACGGTCACCACCTCGGTGATCGTCTGACCCGTGAGCGTTTCGCCGCGCTCGCGCATCGCCTGGAGCCGCGCGGTGACGCGGGCGGCGACGTCGTATTTGATCTCGTCGGCGCAATGGGGCGACATGGTCGGCGAGCCCCAGGTTTTGGGCAGGTCGCGATAGAGATCGGCCATCGATTTCAACGGGTTGCGGTCGAGCATGTCGAGCACGGCGATCGCGGTGACGAAGCCGTCGTCATAGCCGCGCCCGACCGGCGCGTTGAAGAAGAAATGGCCCGATTTCTCGAACCCCGCCAGCGCCTTGAGATCGCGCACGCGGCGCTTGATGTGGGAATGGCCGGTCTTCCAGTAATCGGTCCTGGCGCCGAGCTTCTGCAACTCCGGGTCGGAATGGAACAGGCCGGTGGATTTCACGTCGACCACGAATTGCGGCCTGTCATGGATCTTCGCCAAGTCACGCGCCAGCATGACGCCGATCTTGTCGGCGAAAATCTCGTTGCCCTCGTTGTCGACCACGCCGCAGCGGTCGCCGTCGCCGTCGAAGCCGAGCGCGACATCGGCGCCATGCGCCTTCACCGCGTCGGCCATCGCGTGCAGCATGTGCAGGTCTTCGGGGTTGGGGTTGTAGCGCGGAAAATTGAAATCCAGCTCGCAATCGAGCGGGACCACGTCGACGCCGAGCCGCGACAAGAGATCGGGCGCGAACGCCCCCGCCGTGCCATTGCCGCAGGCGGCGATCACCTTGAGCTTGCGGGTGAGCTTGGGCCGCCCGGTCAGATCGGCGACGTAGCGGGCGGGGAAATCGGCGACGAATTCGTAAGCGCCGCCCTCGCCGTAGCGGCCGAGCCCGCCGATCACGATTTCCTTCAGCCGCCCCATTTCCTCCGGGCCGAAGGTGACCGGCCGCGCCGCGCCCATCTTCACGCCGGTCCAGCCGTTGTCGTTGTGCGAGGCCGTGACCATCGCCACTGCCGGGCAATCGAGCGCGAACTGGGCGTAATAGGCCATCGGCGTGATGGCGAGACCGACGTCGCGCACCCGGCAGCCCGCCGCCATCAGCCCGGCGGTGAGCGCATATTTGATGCTGGCCGAATAGGAGCGGAAATCGTGGCCGACCACGATCTCGCGCTTGACGCCGAGTTCGCCGAGCAGGGTTCCGAGCCCGAGGCCGAGCGCCTGCACGCCCATCAGGTTGATCTCGTCGCCGAACAGCCAGCGCGCGTCATATTCGCGAAAGCCGGTCGGCTTGACCAGCGGGCGCGATTCATAGGCGTAGCTGTTGGGCTTCAGATCGGACTGGGGCTTGGGAAACATTTTGGCTCCGGGGCGATGTCGGCGTCCCTATAGCCGCCCCCCGCCGTCCCGCAAACCCTTCACTGCCGCAACATCAGCACGCCGTTGCGCTGTTCGACGCTGGTCAGCCGCTTGAGAAAGCTCGCCCCCAGCAGGTTGACCTCGCCCGCCTCCGGCGCGGCGATCAGCGCCGGCACGTTGGCCATGTAAAGCCCGCCGAGATCGATGTTCGGCAGCATCGCCTCGGCGGCGACGCTCTCGCCGTTGGCGGTGTGAAGCCGCCATTTCTTGCCCGCCTCGAAGCTGAGGCCGATGCGGGCGGCGAGCGCGGCGGAAATCACCACCATGGTGGCGCCGGTGTCGACCAGCATCCGCACCGATTGGCCCGCGACCAGCGCATCGACCGAATACTGCCCGCCGGCGTCGGCGGCCAGGCTCTTTTCGCCGACCAAGTCGCGCCGGACAGCCACCTGCGCCGGCGCCTCGGGCGGCCTGGCGGCGGCGCGGGCGGGCGCGGGCGCCGGTCTATCCGCCTGCATGAAGGGCACGTATTGCGGCAGCAGCAGCGCCAGCACAATCGCGGAGCCGGCGAACAGAGTGGCGAACTTGAGCATGGGCGAACCTCGGCGGCGCCCTCCACGCTATCGCCAATCGGCAAACAGGCGGTGAATGCGATCCGCTCAGTTCGCCGTCAACGTCGCCAAAAAAGCGTAGCGCCGATAGGGCGCGCGAAAGGCGCAGCGCAACCCGCGCGCGGCGGCGAGATCGCGCAGCACGGGTTCGAGCGCATGGCGCGGCGTCACGTCGAAGCGGGCGAGCCAGCCGCGCAGGCCGGCGCGAAAGATGGCCGGCAGACCGGCGCCATCGCCGAAATCGACGACATGCAGCGCGCCGCCCGGCGCCAGATGCGCCGCCGCCTCGGCCGCCGCCTCGCGCCAGGGCGGAATCATCGACAGCGCATAGGAGACGAACACGCGGTCGAACGCGGCGACCCCGAACAGCTTGCGCGGATCGAACGCCGTCGCGTCGGCGCGGGCGAGCGCGATGCGCCCGCGCAGACCCGCCGCCGTCACATTGGCGCAGGCGGTCGCCAACATCTCCTCCGACACGTCGAAACCGTGGAACCTCGCCTGCGGATAGAGGCGGGCGGCGCGGATCAGGTTGCGCCCGGTGCCGCAGGCGATTTCCAGCACCGTCCCGCCCGGCGGCGGCCCCAGGCCGGCGATCAGTTCGTCGCGCCCGAGCAGGTAGAATTTGCGCGTGAGGTCGTAGATGTGGCGCTGGCGCCGGTACATCCGGTCCATCGCGGCGCGGGCGTCGGCGGCCTCAACGGCGCTCATCGGCGCACCCAGAGATGGAACGCGCCGTAGATCGAGGAGCGGTCGCGGGCGCCCAGTTCGCGCGCCCGCTCCGCCTCATGACGGAAATCGGCGAGGATGTCGTCGGGCACCCGGCCGGGCAGCAGCGGCTCGTCGGCGGCGGTGCGGAAGATCACGCGCGCGCCCGGCCGCGCGGTGCGGCGGATTTCGCGCCACAGCCCCGTCAGCGTTTCGTCGTTCATCCAGTCCTGCGCGTCGAGCAGGACATAGGCGTCGAGGCTGGCGGCGGGCTCGGCCGCCAGCCGCTCGGTGAACGAGCCGTGGCAGGGCGTCACCCGCCCCGCCCGCTCGCGCACCGCCGCGAAATGGTCGCGCTGGAGATAGGGCGGCAGGCTCGCGGCTTCCGCGCGCGCATAGCCGCGGCCGAACGCCTGCCAGGCGAAGTAATTGTCGGCGAGCGGGAAATCGCAGGCGAGCCGCTCGACCCGGCGCTTCAGCACCTCCGTCACCGCGCCGTCGCTGGCGAGCGCGGAATATTGCGCCGGGGGGATGCCCAGCCCGTAGAGCGCGGAAGGCCGCGCCGCCAGCCAGCGCACGAACCGCTTGTCGAACAAAGGCGCGACGTCGCGCTGAAAGATCGCGCGTTGCTCTTCCAGCGTGCGCGCGGCGAGCAGCGCGTCGAACTTCGCGCCATAGAGCCGCGCCACCGCATGGCCCATGCCGATGAAGCGGCCGAGCAGTCCGTGCCGGTAGAAGCCGCGCGCGAACGCCTCGATGCGGCGGCGCCCATCGAGGCCGCGCCCGTCCCAGTAGGCGCGCGAGGCGTCGTCGAGGCCGGGGCGCAGCAGGGTTTCATAGGCCGCCAGATTGTCGCGCCGGTCGGCGCGGCCGAAGAAGTCAAAGAACGCGGCATGATCGGGCAGATCGGCCAGCCCGCGCAGTTTCAGGTTCAACAGCGCGATATGCGCGCCGTTGAGATCGACGGCGACGATCTCGGCCGGGTCGGCGGTGAGATAGGACAAAACATTGCAGCCGCCCGAGGCGATGGCGATCACACGATCGTGACGCGTCAGTTGCAGCGCGGCCAGATCGACCACCGGATCTTCCCAGATCTGCGGATAGACCAATTGCCGGAACGCGAAGGTGAACACGCGCTCCTGCAAGCCGCGGCGCGAGAACGGCTTGTGCCGATGCACCGCCGCGCCCAAATTCCGCCGCGTCGCCTGTTTCACCGCGCCACGAAGTCCCGGCATCGAATCGGCCCTCAGAGGGATCGTTGCGCGGCATTATGGATGTTGGGCGACAGCCGCGTGACAAGCGCGCCGGCTTGGAATTGCGCTTGCAAAGAGCCTCTGGCGGAGTCAAGCTCGCCTCAATCAAGGCGCCATGGCGAACGATCCGCAGCGCGGATGCGTCGCAGACGTGGGGGCCGGCGATGAAGCCCATTCAAGTTGGACGGCGACATTTCGTTCGCAACAGCGCCGCCGTCGCGGCCGCGGCGGCGTTGGATCAACTGTTCGGTCCGCTCGCATCGGCGCACGCCGCGCCGGCGCCGCTCGCCGTTCCCGCGATCGACTGGCTCGCCGTGCGCGTTGTCACCGACAGCTACCAGATCGCGGTGGCGCCGAGCCTGAAGGCGGGCAGCGTCGACATCGAGCGGTTCGGCTGGGGCATCGGCGACGCGCCGCCCGGCCCGACGCTGATCAGCGAATTCGGCCTGTCGCTGCATGCGGAATCGCGCCTTGGCGACGAGACGCGTCAGGTGCTGGTCGATTTCGGCTTCACGCCGGGGGCGCTGACCAACAATCTCGATCTGCTCGGGCTCGACCCCGCCAAATTCGACGCGTTGGTGTTGAGCCACGGGCATTATGATCATTTCGGCGGCCTCGCCGGCTTCCTCAGGCGAGATCAAGCCAAGCTGAGGCCGGGCACGCCCTTCGTTTATGGCGGCGAGGAATGTTTTTGCGCGCGCCGCTGGACCGCGCCGCCGCATCCCGGCGATTTCGGCGTCATCGATCGCGACGCCTTGAAGGCGGCGCGGCTCGCCGTCACCGCCGCCGAGGCGCCGGCGCTCGTCGCCGATCACGCTTTCACCACCGGCCAGACGCCGCTGGCCAGTTTTGAGAAAGTGCTGTCGCCGAGCGCGATGAGCGTCGGCGTCAAAGGCGGCTTTGGTTGCTACGGCGAGAAAATGCCGGAAGACGAGCGCGGCGAGGCGCCGATACCCGACAAGTTCCGCCACGAGCTGGCGACCGTCTACAATCTCAAGGGCCGTGGCCTGGTGGTGCTGACTTCGTGCAGCCATCGCGGCGTCGTCAATATCGTCAAACGCGCGCAGGAGGTGTCCGGCGTCGGCAAAGTGCATGCGGTGATGGGCGGCTTCCATCTCGCGCCGTTCAACGAGGATTATCTGCGTCAGGTGATCGCCAATCTGAAGGAGATCAATCCGGATTACGTCGTGCCGATGCATTGCACCGGCGAGCCTTTCTGGGACATGGCGCGCGCGGAAATGCCGGGCAAGCTATTGCGCGCCTATACCGGCACGCGCTTCGTCTTCCACGCCTGAGGCCAATGTCAATCGACATGGGCGCGGCAACGATCTTTCTCGCCAGATGGCTCGGCCTCTATCTCGTCGTCGTCGCGCTGGCGATGCTGGCCAAGCCGCGCCGCACGCTCGAAACATTCGCGCAGATGACGCGCAGCGAGACGGCGATGCTGATGGCGGGCATTGTGGCGACGATGCTCGGCCTCGCGCTGCTGGTCGCCCATCCCGTCTGGCGCGGCGGCGGGTTGGCGCTGGCGGTGACGCTGGCGGGCTGGGCGGCGCTGCTCAAGGGCCTGTGGCTGTTGTTCGCGCCGCAGTCGGTGGCGGCGATCTATCGCGCGTTCGGGCTGGAGCGCCATTTCCGGCTATGGATGGGGGTGACGCTGCTGGCCGGGCTGGCGCTGACCTTCGCCGCGTTTCGCGCGGGTTAGCGCGAGCGCGCGCCGCGCTCCTGATAACGCCCTTTCCACAAGCCGCCGCGTCCCCGCGCCGAGGCGAGGCCGGATTCGACGGTGTAGAGCGTATATAGCGCGGCGATGGCGGGCAGCGCGAAACCCCATAGCGGCGAGACGCGGTAATCGCGCAGGGTCGGCTGCATCGCCGTCGCCATCAGCGCCCAGGCGCCGAGCCCGCAGGCGCGCGCCGCGCCATGACCAAACAGCGCCGCGAGCGGGGCGGCGACAAACACCAGCGCCATAGCGGCGACGGTGAACGCCAGCAGCGCCGGCGAATAGCTTAACTGCGCATAGGCCGAGCGCACCACCATGCGGCGGATTTCGCCGAAATCGGGATAGCGGCGCAGGCTGGTCACCTGGCTGGCGAGGCTGAGCCGGATCGCGCCGCGCGGCTTCAGCAATCGCGCCAGCGCGCAATCGTCGATCAGCGCGCCGCGAATCGCCGCGACGCCGCCCGCCGCCGCCAGCGCGTCGCGCCGCACCAGCATACAGCCGCCCGCCGCCGCCGCCGTGGCTTTGCGCGCGTCATGGACCCAGGCGAAGGGATAGAGCATCTGGAAGAAAAACACGAAGGCGGGAATGGCGAAACGCTCGGGAAAACTGTCGCAGCGCAGCCGCGCCATCAGCGAATTGAGCACGAGCCGTTCGGCCTCGGCGCGCGCGACGAGACCCGCCAGCGCATCGGCGCGGTAGGCAATATCGGCGTCGCTCAGCAGCAGATAACGCGCGTCGTCGCCGGCCCGCGCTATCCCCTGCGCCACCGCCCACAATTTGCCGGTCCAGCCCGGCGGCGTCGGCGCGCCGGCGACGATCTCCAGCCGTAGGTCGCCAAGCGCGGCGGCGGCGGCGGTGGTGCCGTCGCGGCTTTCGTCGTCAACCAGCACGATGAGCAGCCGGCCGGGATAATCCTGATGCAGCAGCGAGCCGAGCGTGGCGGCGATGGTCGCCGCCTCGTCGCGCGCCGGGATGACGGCGACCACGTCGGGCCAGACGGCCGGCGCCGGCGCGCCCGCCTCGCGCTCGCTCGCCAGCCAGAATCCGCCGCGCGCGAAGATCAGATAGAGCCAGACGCCGAGGCTCAGCGCCGCCGCGAGCGCCATCAGCCGAACAGGTCGCCGGCGGCCTCGCCCTTCAGCCGGATCAGCCGCGAATCCTCGACCGCCGCCTGCCGGTGCTTGACCGCCTCGCGATACAGCGGATCGCGCAGCATTTCGACGAAGGCGGCGACGTTGGGGTAACGGGCGATGAAACAATGGTCCCAGCGCTCCTGCGCCGGGCCGATCAGCATCAGTTCGAACGATCCGCGCCAGACGATCTCGCCGCCGACGCGTTTGAACACCGCGCCGCTGTCGCGCCCATAGGCGGCGTAAGCCTCGGCGCCGCTCGCCGCGCGGCCGTCGGCGTAGGCGGCGACCTCACGCAGCCGCACCAGGTTCAGCATGTCGATCGGGCCGGGGCGATCGTTGGCGCGAAACTGCGCGAAAGTCTCCTTGGTCGGGTCGATGAAGTTCAAGCGCGCCTCCCTTGCTGGCGGCGGCTTAGCGCCGCCCCGCCGCGCTGTCGAATGCCGCGCGCGGCTTCGCAAGGGTCGATGGCGATTCCCGCATTGACAGGCGCGCCGCCGCATGGCTCGACGGCGGCCATGAAACGCCGCTCCGACTTCCTCGCCCTGTTCGCCGCGCTGATGGGGGCGGGCGGCGTCGCGCTGGCGGCCGCCTCGACCCATCAGGGCGGCGGCGAGTTCGGCCGCACGGCGGCTCAGTTTCTCATTCTGCACGCCGGCGCGCTGCTCGGCGTCAGCGCGGCGGCGCGCGCCGCGACGCCGCGTCGCGGC
>JAGWRL010000162.1 GCA_028876585.1 Pseudomonadota bacterium
CGTTGCAGCCCAAGCCGCTGCCGCCGCTGGCCCATCCCGACGATCCGCAAAATCCGGCCAAACAGGTGTTCGGCCGCGAGTTGACCCCGACCGAGGCGCAGGCGCGCTCGATCGGCTTCTACTCGCGCGGCTGCATGGCGGGCGCGCAGGCTCTGCCGCTCGACGGCGAAAGCTGGCGGGTGATGCGCGTCTCGCGCAATCGCTATTGGGGCAATCCGCAGACCATCGCCTTTCTCGAACGCTTCTCCAAAAAGGCGGCCGACGCCGGCGTCTGGCCGGGCATTCTGGTCGGCGACATTTCGCAGCCGCGCGGCGGCCCGATGCTGACCGGCCACGCCTCGCACCAGATCGGCCTCGACGCCGACATCTGGTTGACGCCGATGCCCGCCAACCTCACCCGCGCGCAGCGCGAGGAGATGTCGGCGGTGGATATGGTGCGCTCCGACGGCCTCGCCGTCGATCCCGCGCATTGGTCGGAACAACAGGCCGGAATCATCCGTTTCGCGGCGCTGGAGCCGCAGGTGACGCTGATCTTCGTCAACGCTGCGATCAAGCAGGCTTTATGCGAGAAACACGCGGGCGAGGCCTGGATGAACAAGGTGCGCCCGTGGTGGGGGCACAATTATCATTTCCACGTCCGCCTGCGCTGCCCGGCCGGACAGGAGGGCTGCGATAATCAGGGGCCGCCGCCCGCCGGCGACGGTTGCGACAAATCGCTGGCGTGGTGGTTCAGCGACGAGGCGCTGCATCCCAAGCCCTCGCACAAGCCGCCGCCCAAGCCGCTGACCATGGCCCAGTTGCCCGCCGCCTGCCGCGCCGTCGCCGCGCAGCCGTAAGGTCAGAAATGCGCGCCGACGCCGACCAGCAGGAAGTTGTTGCCGGTCGATAGCTTCTGCACGCCCGAGGGCATGTAATAGGTCGCCGCGCCAAAGTCGTAATGGCGGATTTCCGCCCGCGCGGTGATGTTGCGGGTGACGCCGACTTCGCCGCCGACCCCCAGCGTGTAGCCGTGCAGCGATTTGTCGTAGGCGAAGCCGCCGCGCTCGAAGGTCGAGGCCGCCCAGGCGGGGCCGACCGTGCCATAGGCCAGCACGTTGCCGAACGCCCAACCGCCGCGCACCCGCAGGCTGGACAGCCAGTTCTGGCTCAACGAACCGCCCTGGCCCGAGCCGTTGACGGAGCCGAGCATCGCGTCGCCCTCGACGCCGCCGACCACCTGCCCGTTCTGCAACATATAGCCGGCGTGCAGCCCGACGCCGGCGCCGGTCGGCGACACATTGCCAGTGCCGCCGACCGCCGCGCCGAGATCGACGCCGGCCTCCGGCCCCGCGAACGACACCGCCGGCCCGGGCGAGAAGAAATCCTGCGCGCGCGCCCCGCTGCTCAGGAGCGCCAGCGCCGCGACGCCGGAGACAAACGATTTGGCCATGACTTGTTCCCGCTGCACTTGGCGACGGGTCGAATTTTACCTAGTTCTGTAACCGCGCGTTCGCCAAACCGGGTTTACGGCGAACAAAGCGTTAACGCCGCCCATTGCGGTGAATCAACGCGGGCGCCGCCGTCGCCTGCGACGCTTCCTCAACAGGAGGGCTCGCCATGCTCGAAAGCTTTCTCGTCGTTCTCGAAGACAATTCCGAGGCGTTGATCCCTTACGCGATCTCCGCCGCCAAGGCGCTCAACGCGCATCCCACCGTCGCCTGGCCGCGCCGCGACGCCAGTGGGCGCGAGGACGGGTCGATCGAGGCCCGGCTCGAGACCGCCGCCGGCGCCGGCCCGGCGCGCAAGGCGCGCGCGCGCGAGGATCTCCAGGCGTTCGCGGCGGCGGCCAAGGCGGCGGGGATCGAGGCCGAAATCCTCGAACCCGACATCTGGCAGGACCCGCCGCGCGACGTCGTGCCGCGCTTCGCCCGCACGTTCGATTTCACTATGGTGCAGCAGCGTCAGGCCGGCCGCCCGCCGGGGCGCGACGATCTCACCGCCGCGCTGCTGGCCGAGAGCGGCCGCCCGGTCCTGGTGGTGCCGGCGATCCACCGCGAGGCCGCGCAGTTCAAGCGCGTGCTGGTCGCCTGGGACGGCGGCGCGGCAGCGGCGCGCGCGTTCAGCGAGGCCAAGCCGATCCTGGCGCAGGCCGCCCACGTCGATATCGTCACCGTCACCAGCTCGCAAAGCTCGCGCGCCGTCTCGCAGGGCGGGCAACGGCTGGCCGAGCGGTTGCAACGGGCGAAAATCGCGGCGCAGTTCCGCACCCTGCCGAGCGAGGACGACCCCGCCAACGCGCTGCTGTCCTACGCCGCCGACACCAGCGCCGACGTCATGGTGTGCGGCGGCTACAGCCATTCGCGGATGCGCGAGAGCCTGTTCGGCGGCGCGACGCGGACGATGCTGACCAGCATGACGCTGCCGACGCTGTTCGCACGCTGACGAACCTAGGGAACATCGGGACAAGCTCCGCGTTCAGGAGGCGCACTCAACGCGGAGCCTAGACGCATGACCGCCAAATCCAGCGACAAGACCCTGAAAGACCTGTTCGTTCACGCGCTGAAGGATATTTACTACGCCGAGAAGGCGATCCTGAAGGCGCTGCCGAAAGCGATCGAGCACGCCAAACACGCCGAATTGAAACAGGCCCTCACCGCCCACATGGGGGAGACGCGCGGCCATGTCGACCGGCTGGAGGACGTGTTCGGCGAGTTCGCGATGAAGCCCTTGGCGGTGAAATGCGAAGCCATCGAAGGCATTCTGAAAGAGGGCGACGAAGTGATCGGCGGATTCGACGCCAGCCCCGCCGGCGACGCGGCGATCATTTTCGCCTGTCAGGCGATCGAACATTACGAGATCAACCGGTACGGCACGCTGCTCGAATGGGCGAAGGAGTTGAAGATGAACTCCGTCGCCCAAACCCTCAAAGCCACGCTGGAAGAGGAGCGCGCCGCCGACAGGAAACTGACCGCGCTCGCCGAATCGGGCGAGAACCGGGCCGCGCGCGCCGCCTGATCAGCGCGCCGCCTTCGCCTGCGCCATCTCGTCAACGAAACGGCGGAACAGGTAGTGACTGTCGCGAGGCCCCGGCGAGGCCTCGGGATGGTGCTGCACCGAGAACGCCGGCCGATCGTTGAGCGCGATGCCGCAGTTGGAATTGTCGAACAGCGACACATGGGTGACGCGGGCGTTGGCCGGCAATGTGTCGGCGTCGATGGCGAAGCCGTGGTTCATCGACACGATCTCGACCTTGTCGGTGGTGAAATCCTTCACCGGATGGTTGGCGCCGTGATGGCCCTGCGGCATTTTGATCGTCTTGGCGCCGATGGCGAGGCCCAGCATCTGATGGCCGAGGCAGATGCCGAAGATCGGCGTCCGCGTCGCCAGCAGCGCCTGGATCGTCGGCACGGCGTAGCGGCCGGTCTCGGCGGGATCGCCGGGGCCGTTGGAGAGGAACAC
>JAGWRL010000163.1 GCA_028876585.1 Pseudomonadota bacterium
AGCACAATATCGCGATCTGTTTCGACGAATATGACGCTGGCCGTCCCGACGTGATGTTCGTGATCCAGCGCGTTTTAGAGCAGTCGGGCCGGCTGACGCTGCTCGACCAGCGCCGCGTCATCAAACCGCATCCCGGCTTCCGACTGTTCGCCACCGCCAACACGGTGGGCCTGGGCGACACGTCGGGCCTCTATCATGGCACGCAGCAGATCAATCAGGGCCAGATGGACCGCTGGTCGATCGTCACCACGCTGAACTACTTGCCGCATGACAAGGAAGTCGACATCGTGCTCGCCAAGGCGCCGTTCTATCGCGCGCGCAAGGATGGGCGCGACATCGTCAACAAGATGGTGCGGGTCGCCGACTTAACCCGCAACGCCTTCGTCGGCGGCGATCTGTCGACCGTGATGAGCCCGCGCACGGTGATCACCTGGGCTGAGAACGCCGACATCTTCAAGGACATCGGCTTCGCGTTCCGCCTCACCTTCCTCAACAAGTGCGACGAATTGGAGCGCACGCTGGTGGCGGAGTTTTATCAGCGCTGCTTCGGGCAGGAATTGCCCGAGAGCGCGCTGAATGTAGCGCTGAGCTGAGGGGTGCACTCCAGTTGGCAATGTCGGCGACGCAAAGTTGGTTCGGTCCATCGAGCGCCAAGTCTTTCGTCCGGTTGCGACAGATCGGCTGCTCATGATCGCTGTCGGTAGGGCGATGTACCGGCGGGGGCGCGGATGAAGGCCATGCTCGCCGTCAGCCGCCGGACCTTCTGATGATTGACGATCATGCCGCGATGCCGCAACTCGGCGCAGGAGCGCCGCCAGCCGTAGAACTCGAACTCGTCGAGATGGTGGCGATCGCTTCGACGATCGCGGCGTCGTCATGCGCCAGAACCGGCCGCGCATCGCAGTAGATTGAGCGGGCGAGCCCTATCAGCCGGCATCTCTTTGCGATGCTGAGGCCCGTGGGCCGACAGCGACGGACGTAGCCGCGCCTTTCGGCCGGGGGGCGCGCTTTTCAGGGCCCCCTTTAAACACTCCAACTCCAGCGCCGGCTTGCCGCCGAGCCGCTCAGGCGACGCGATCCGGGCTTCATATTGCAGGATAAGATCGGCGGCCGCCGCATCCTCGTCAACCGCGCCGGCCTCGTAGTTCCGCACCCAGACGCGGATCAGGTTGCGGCAAATGTCGTGCCGCTTGGCGAGCCCATGCAGCGTCTCGCCGGAAAGAAGCTCCCGCGACCTGGCGCTTGAACTCGATGCTGTGGGTGCGGCGCTTGATCATGGGCTTCCATTTTTCGAAAGCCCGGCAGACGGTCAATTCCTTTATGCCCGCTTGTCCCGCCCCAGCGGCCCGCCGTCAGGCGGGCGTTGTTGCAAGCGATTTTACATTTCCCGCGCTGAAGGACAAACGGCGCAATTGCGCCACCGCGCTTTCCGGGAGCCTGCAGCAGATAGTGGCGATCGGGCGGGGGTTGATGTCCAACCCCGATCTCCTGATGTGCGACAAGGTATCGCTCGGCCTCTCGCCGAGCGTGATCAAGGACATCTACGGCGCCTTCCCGACTTTGCGCGGCGAAGGGCTCTTCCTGATCGTCGTCGAGCAGGACATAGATACGGCGATGCGCGTCGCCGATTATGTCTATTGCTTCATGCACGGTCGCATCACGCTGCGCGGTGCGCCGGGGGAAATGACCGCCGTTCCCCGGCTGCCGTGGGTTGGATCGTCGGGATTCATGCGCTGGGCGGTCGAGGTGATGTGTTATCTGATCCTGGCGCAGATTTGGAACCTGATGGCGGGCTACGGCGGCCTCATGTCGGTCGGCATCCAGGCCTTCGTCGGCGTCGGCGCCAATTTCGTCATCGCTTTCGCGCAGCATCTCGGCGTCAACCCGTTCCTGGCGATCCCGCTTGCGAGCGTCGTCGCGGCGCTGTTCGCGATGGCCACGGCGCCGCTGGTGTTTCGCATGCGCGGCGGCTATTTCGCCATCGGCGCCTGGGTGCTGGCGCAAGTCTTCCGCATCGGCTTCTCCAACGTGCGGCTGCTGGGCGGCGGCTCCGGCCAGAGCCTGAGGGTGATGACGCGGTTCGCGCGCCCTACGCGCGAGATTCTCATCTATGAAATCGCGGCGGCGTTGCTGATCGCCGCTTCGGTCGCGATCTACTGCTCCTGCGCTCGCGCTTCGGCCTCGGCCTGACCGCGAAGTGGCGGCTGAAAGCCAGGGCGTCAACGTCGGCGCGCTGAAGCTGCAGGTCTGAGCGCTGGCCTCGCCTGGCGCGACGTCGGCGGCGGCCTCTGTTACACCAGCATACTGCGCGTTTCGCCAACCGCCGCGTTCGATCCCAACTGGAGCGTGGCCGCGATTTTCATAGTCGTCATCGGCGGGATCGGCGCCCTTGAAGGGCCGATCATCGGCGTGGCGATCTTTTTCGCGCTGTGCTGGGCGCCGGCCGATTACGACGACTGGTACTGGCTCGTCATGGGCGTGGTCATGACGATCATGTTCGCGCCGGCCGCGGCTTGGGGGTTCGTCAGATCGAAAAGGCAAATCCAGCTTCTACCGCTGCAAAGACGCATCGCCCTGTCGCCAGGCGCCAAGTCCGCGCCCCGCGCGATACCTGCCGAGCTGGAAGCGTAGGGCGGCGCGCGCGTTGCTCCGACACGCAACACGTTCGCTATTCTCCCACAGTCGTTAGCGGGCGGGCATCGACGCGCGGGGCGGCGACGGAGTTGCGTTCGATCAGCGGCCCGTCGATCTCGATCGTCATCGGTCGCAACTTCTTCTGATGGAATGCGAGATCGATAAGCAACTCCGCGGCTCTGCGTCCCATTTCGTAGTTGGGAAGCACCAACGTCGAAAGCGGCGGGTGAGTGTAGCGCGCCAGCTCCTGATCATCGTAGCCCATGATCGAAAGATCGTCAGGAACGCGCAGACCCAGCTTGCTCGCCGCTTCGAGCGCACCCATCGCCATGAGGTCGTTGGCGCAAAAAATGGCGGAGGGAGCGTCGGGCGACGCCAAAAGCTCCATGCCGAGTTGGTAGCCTTGCAACGGCAGCCAGTCGCCGTCGCGAACCAGATCGGGGTCGAACGCGACGCCGGCGTCGGCGAGCGCCTGACGATACCCCTCCAATCGATCCACCGACGCCTCCATCCATGGCTCGCCGTTGATGAAACCAATCCGCCGATGTCCCTTGGAAAGGAGATATTGAGTCGCGACGCGGGCGCCGGCGACTTCGCCCGGCACGATGGCGTGGGCGCGGCGGTCCGCGTGGCAGTTGAGCAATACGGTGGGAAGCTTGAATAATGCGGACGGCGGCGAGACCCGGCGCGTGAAGATCGTGGAATAGATCACTCCCATGACGCTGGGGTCGCGCAGGATCGATTCGATCGTCATGGCTTCGAGGTCGGGGCTCGAGCGCGTCACATGCGCGGCCACGAGAAAACCGCTCTCCCACCCCGCGTCGCGCACCCCATCCAGGCTGACGACGGGATGCGGACTTGTCGAGATTTCATCGACGATATACGCGATGACGTTGCGCTGCGAGGCGCCGAGAAAGGGGCGGCGCGCGCCCGGCAATTCATAGCCGATGGCCTTGGCCGCCGCGACGACGCGGGCGCGCGTCGCCTGTGAGATCCGGGCGGACGTCGCCCGGTTCAGGATCAACGAGACGCTGGTTTGCGACACGCCCGCGATTCGCGCGACATCCGTCATCGTCGGCTTGCTATTGGCGGCGACTGCGGTGGCGCTCCGGTCTATTCGCGACGAAACGCTCTTGCCCGGCTTGGTTGTCTGCATATGGCGAACGCCATCGGGGGGCCCCTCAGCCTTCCAGAAGGAAACTCGTTTCGACATCCCCGCCCTTATCGCTTCCGCGCCTCATCTCCGTCGATGAGGCGCGCTGGCATTTTAGCCTTGACTGATAATATCATTATCGGCTTAATCCGCAACAGGACGCGTGGGCACATGCGCGACCGAGGAAGCCTAGGAGAGAATGATGACGATCATGAATCGACGCGTGGTCCTTTTTTCGACGGTCGGCGCCGCCGCCGCCTATGCGACCGGCGCGCTGGCTGACGGCCTGCCGCCGCTCAAGCCGAAGGCCACGTACAAGGTCGGCTTCGCCCAGACCGAGAGCAATAATCCGTGGCGCCTCGCGCAGACCGCGAGCATGAAGGCGGAAGCCGAGAAGCTCGGCTGGCAGCTCGTCTACACCGACGCCGCGGGCTC
>JAGWRL010000164.1 GCA_028876585.1 Pseudomonadota bacterium
CGCGTTGCCCGCATAGCGTCGGCCCGCTGATCGGGCTGAGGATCGCCTCGACCAGCCGGCGCCAGCCGCATTTGCGCGCGACGAGCGGGGCGCTGGCGGCGGTTTCGCTCAGCGACGCGGCGAAGGCGGGGCCGGCCGGCGCCGGCGCCTCGGCGGGTTGCGCGCACAGCGTCGCCGAGGCCAGCGAGCCGGCGGTGAACGTGTCGTAAGTCGGCGAGACGTGCATGAGCTTGACCCTCGAACGGCGACCCTCGCGGCGAGAGATAGTCGCGGCGGGCGACCACGCGGTTCAAAAAAACATTCAAATTGTTCGTTTCCCCTGGCGGGGTCGAAAAGCTACGCTGCCGCCATGTCCACTCCCGCGATTCGCATTCTCGGCGTCGATCCCGGCCTCAGCGCCACCGGCTGGGGCGTGATCGAGGTTTCCGGCTCGCGGCTCGCCTATCGCGCCTGCGGTTCGATCTCGACCGGGACCGACATGGCGCTCGCCCGCCGCCTCGCCTTCATTCACCGCGAACTCAGCGATCTCATCGCCGAGCACGCCCCCGACGAGGGCGCGGTCGAGGAGACGTTCGTCAACCGCGATCCGCGCTCGGCGCTGAAACTCGGCCAGGCGCGCGGCGTGGCGCTGGCGGCGCTGGCGCTCGCCGGCTTGAATGTCGCGGAATACGCCGCCAATCTGGTCAAGAAGACCGTGGTCGGGGTCGGCCACGCGGAAAAGGCGCAAGTGGGCATGATGGTGAAAATGCTGTTGCCGACCTCAAAAGCGCAGAGCGCCGACGCGGCCGACGCGCTGGCGGTGGCGATCTGCCACGCCCAGCACCGGCAGGCGCGAATCCGGGGCGCGGCGTGATCGGCAAGCTGAAAGGCCGGGTCGACAGCCTCGACGAGGACGGGTTGATCGTCGATGTCGGCGGCGTCGGCTATCTCGTTTCCGCCTCCGCCCGCACCTTGCGGGCGCTGCCGGGGATCGGCGAGGCGGTGGCGCTGTTGATCGAGACGCAAGTGCGCGAGGATTCGATCCGCCTGTTCGGCTTTCTCACGGCCAGCGAGCGCGACTGGTTTCGGCTGCTGCAAAGCGTGCAGGGAGTCGGCGCGAAAGTGGCGCTCGGCATTCTCGGCGCGCTGCCGGGCGAGGCGCTGACGGCGGCGATCGCGCGCCAGGACAAGGCGATGATGGCGCGCGCGCCCGGCGTCGGGCCGAAACTGGCGGCGCGGCTGGTGCTGGAATTGAAGGACAAGGCGCCCGGCGGCGCTGATTTTTCCAGCGCGGAGGCGCCCGTCGCCGGTCTGCCGAAGGCGGCCGAGGACGCCGTGCTGGCGCTGACCGGGCTTGGCTATGCGCGGCCGCAGGCGCTGGCGGCCATCGCCAAGGCGCATCGCGCTCTGGGCGCGGAGGCGGCGACCTCGGCGCTGATCCGCGCCGGCCTCAAGGAACTGGCGCAGTGACGGCGCCGGCCGCGCCGTCGCGCCCGTTCTTCCTGCCCGCGCTCGGCCTCGTCGTCGTGTTCGCGCTGCTCGGGCCGGCGATCGGCGGGGCGGTGTTCATTCCGCTGGCGATGCTGCTGGAGGCGCAGACGCAGGCGGCCGCGCATATCGGCTGGATCGCCGGCCTGATCGGCCACGCCCTGGCGCTGATCCCCGCCTATATCCTGGGCTTGATGCCCGCCGCCTGTGCGGGGCTGGCGTTCGCGCTCTACGACGCCTGGGCGCCCGTCCGCGCGCCGCGCGCGCTCGGGGCGGCGTTGATCGGCGCTGCAATGGCGCATGGGCTCTATCTCTGGCTGATGTGGGCGGGCGCGGCGATCGGCGGCTGGATCGTCTACGACTTCGGCGATTCCGTCGGCGACGTCGTCTATGACTGGACTTCTGGCGAGGTCGATTCCGCGCTCTATCAGGCGCTGATCGCGTCGGGCGCATTCTCCGCTTTCGCCTGCGCCTCGGTCGCGGCGCTGATCGGGCTCACGACGCGCGCGTAACGCCTCTCACGCGAATTTCAGCGCCGCGACGCCGGCCAGAATCAGCAGCGTCGCCGCGCCGCGCACGCGCTTGAACGGCTCGCCCAGCGCCAGCACGCCGATCAGCGCGGCGAACACCACCGAACATTCGCGCAACGCCGCCACCGCGCCGATCTCGGCCTGCGTCATCGCCCACACCACAAGCGCATAGCCGGTGAACGCCGCCAGCCCGCCCGCCGCCGCGCGCGCGGGCTCGGCCAGGAATTCGCGCCAGACCCCGCGTCCGCGCCACAGCGCCAGCAGCGGCGCGTAAAGCGCGGCGGTCAGCCCGTCGGCCCAGGCGTTGTAGCCGAAGGCGTGGCTCATGTTCGGCCCCGCCAATCGCGCGCCTTCGCCGTCGATCACGGAATAGACCGCGATCACCGCCGCATTGACCATGGCGAAACGCAAGGTGGCGGCGTCGATCCGGCCATGCGCGAGGCCGTTGGCGCCCATGGTGAGGACGCCCGCCACCAGCGCCAGCACGCCGGCCAGCGCCAGCGGCGCCGGCCGCTCGGCCAGCAGGGCGGCCGCGACGGCGGTGGCGATCAGCGGCGCGAGGCCGCGCATCAAGGGATAGACGACCGAGAGATCGGCGGTGCGGTAGAGCCGCCCGACCAGCACGAAATACAGCACATGGATGATCGCCGAGGCGATCACGAACGGGAAGGCCGCGCTAGCCGGCGTCGGCGTCGACGCCGCGACGACGCAGGCGATCAGCCCGCACCACAGGCACACCCGCGCCGAGGTCATGAACTTGTCGCCGGCGCTCTTGACCAGCGAGTTCCAAAGCGCATGCAGCAACGCGGCGGCCAGCACCGCGCTCATTACCGGAGTGGTCAAATCAGGCAACCGTCATCAAAGCGTCACGACAGGGATAGTCCATTCCGCGCCGCCGCGCGAGGGCTTGCGCGCCTCGCCCAAGATTTGCATGGTGGCCGCAAGGGACCCGACGGGGGAAGCGCATGAATCTGACGCCGCGAGAGAAAGACAAGCTGCTGATCGCCATGGCCGCGATGGTGGCGCGCCGCCGGCTGGAGCGCGGCGTCAAGCTCAACCACCCCGAGGCGATCGCCCTGATCACCGATTTCGTCGTCGAGGGCGCGCGCGACGGTCGCTCGGTCGCCGAACTGATGGAGGCCGGCGCCCATGTCGTGACCGCGGATCAGGTGATGGACGGCATTGCGTCGATGATCCACGACATCCAGGTCGAGGCGACCTTTCCCGACGGCACCAAGCTCGTCACCGTGCACAATCCGATCCGCGGCGCCGACGACGCGCTCGTCCCCGGCGAAACGCTGGCCGAGCCGGGCGAGATCGTGATGAACGTCGGCCGCGCGACCTTGACCCTGGACGTCGCCAATTCCGGCGACCGGCCGATCCAGGTCGGCTCGCACTACCATTTCTTCGAGACCAACCCGGCGCTGAAATTCGACCGGGCGGCGACGCGCGGCTACCGGCTCGACATTCCCGCCGGCACGGCGACGCGGTTCGAGCCGGGCCAGACGCGCACCGTGCGGCTGGTGGCGATCGCGGGCAAGCGCGAGGCGGTGGGGTTCCGGGCGCAAGTGATGGGGAAGGTCTAGGGCCGCAGATAAATGTAGCCCTGGCCCTGCAATTCGGCGAGGCGGACCACGCCGCCGCGCTCGGCGGCGACGAAGCCCGGCAGCAGGTCGGCGAGCGTGACCTTCATCGCCTTCATCGTATTGGCGCAGGCGTCGAACTCGACGCCCTCGCCCTTCAGGCCCGCCTGGGCCTGCGCAACCTCGCCGGCCGCTGCGCTGGTCAGAAACGCCCTGAGCGCCGGGCCATGCACGACCAGCGCGATCTTCACCTTGTCCGCACCGCCGACGCCGTGGATGTGGTTGGCGATATTGCCCAGGACGAACCCGACCTTGTCGAGGTCGGCGAGGTGGTAGACGACCTTGTCAGGGTCGGCGGCCCGCGCCGGCGCGGTGCGCGTGAGCATCGCCAGACCCGCGCCGCCGGCGGCGAGCGCTTTGAAAAACCAACGTCGCTGCATGCCTGCCTCCCTCAATGAAGTGATGAAGAGATAGCCGCGTTCGCCCGCGTTGACGAGCCCGCGCATCCGGCACGGGAATTGCTGACTACGGATCGCGGATCGCGGGCTTGCCTTTTGACGGCCCTTGAGGCCGAATGCGCCGCTTTCGGAGGATGCCCTTGTCGCGCAACGCCCAAACCTCGCTCTCCCGCGCCGCCTACGCCGACATGTTCGGCCCCACCGCCGGCGACCGGGTGCGGCTCGCCGACACCGAATTGTTCATCGAGATCGAAAAGGACTTCACCACCTACGGCGAGGAGGTGAAATTCGGCGGCGGCAAGGTGATCCGCGACGGCATGGGGCAATCGCAAATCACCAACAAAGAGGGCGCCGCCGACACCGTCATCACCAACGCCGTCATCCTCGATCACTGGGGGATCGTGAAAGCCGACGTCGCCATCCGCGACGGGCGCATTTCCGCCATCGGCAAGGCCGGCAACCCGGACATTCAGCCTGATGTCGACATCGTCATCGGGCCGGGCACCGAGATCATCGCCGGCGAGGGCAAGATTCTCACCGCCGGCGGCTTCGATACGCACATCCATTTCATCTGCCCGCAGCAGATCGAGGAGGCGCTGATGAGCGGCGTCACCTCGATGCTCGGCGGCGGCACGGGGCCTGCGACCGGCACCTTCGCCACCACCTGCACGCCCGGCCCCTGGCATCTGGCGCGCATGATCGAGGCGGCGGACGATTTTCCGATGAACCTCGGCTTCGCCGGCAAGGGCAACGCCTCGCGCCCCGATGCGCTGATCGAGATGGTCGAGGCCGGCGCCTGCGCGCTCAAGCTGCACGAAGACTGGGGCACCACGCCCGCCGCCATCGACTGCTGCCTGTCGGTCGCCGACGATTACGACGTGCAG
>JAGWRL010000165.1 GCA_028876585.1 Pseudomonadota bacterium
CGAGCGACGCGCAATGCGGGCGCCTGGTCGAGGCGGCGATCAAGGCGTGCGAGACCTATTTCCAGTCGTTCCAGTTCGTGCTGTGGGCGGGACGCTCCCCGCGCGAGGCGATGGATTTCGCGCTGTTCGAGACGGTGGGCGCGGCGTAGGGCCGCCGCTTCCCCTCGTCCGTGGCGTTCACCGGCACATATAGCCGCAGAAGACGACCTGCGAAGACAGGCTGATGTCGTTCTTGCCGGCGGGCGAGATGCGCAGGGTCTGCCCGGCTTGCGCCGGCGCGGCGAGTTTCAGTCGCGCCGGCTGGATGGTCCATTGCATGCGGAAGAGGTCGCAATAGATCTTCTGCGTCCCGCTCTCGACGCACGCCACCCCTGACCAGTTGTGACGGATGAATACCGGAAGCGCCTCGCGAACGCCGGGCGGCAGCGGAAATTCGATTTCCCAGTCCGAGCCCTGCAAGATGATGCGGTCGTCGAGCCGGTGCTGGCTGCCGCGATAGGTGATTTCCGGCGAACGGAAATCGTGAAACGCAAATCGATCCTTGGCGTAGTCAAACGGATCGAGGCGGAAATTCGCCGCGACGGGTCCGCATTTCTGCGCGGCGATCATCAAATCCTGCGTGTTTTCGGCGTATTCGCCGCTGATCTGATAGGCCCGGATGCGAAAGCCCGCGTCCTCGAACAGCGCCAGCCATTCGTTCTCCAACATGAAGTAAGGGTGAGCGGGCAGCGGGTCCCACCCGAACGGCACCGAGGCGACTACGTTTCCGCCATCGCGCAATATATGGTTCAATTGGGTGAGCGTCAGCTTCAGGTCCATCGAATGTTCGAGGCAATGGGAAGAAAACACGGCGTCGAAATGGTGGTCGGGGTAGTGCAACTCGTGGTTCAGGCCGCAGGAAAAATGGGCGGGATCAAAACCGAACGCCGCCGCCGTCTGCGCCGACCCCGCGACTTGCGGCTGGCCAACGTCGATATACCAATAATCCCAATTCATCGCTTTGAAATATTGCAGCAGTTCGGGATACAGATTGCCGCCGCCGATATCGAGGATGCGTCCCCCTTGGCCGATATAGCGGCCGGCTTCGGACCAGCGGGTCAAGTAAGCCGCCTTGCGTCCGTTGACGACGGCTTCGACGTCCCGCCCCGAATTGAGCAGATTGCGATACCAACTGCCGTTGAAGGAAAGCTGGTGGTTGACGAATTGCGTGCGGTCGTCCGCTTTGGTTTGAGCCGCCGAGGCGGCCTCGCTGGTTGAAACGTTCATCGGACGAATCCCCTCGTTCAAATCCTGCCGCCGCGCGTCGCGTTCGCGACGCTACCCCCGCTCGTACACCGCCTCCAGCGGCGCCCCTTCGCCGCGCCGCGCCAGCCCGCGCGCGAGCAGATCCTCCAGATGCGCCAGCGTCGACAGCGCCGCCGCGCCTTTAAGCCGCGGCTCAAGCCCGACGTAATTCTTCTCGACGATCTCGGCGATCGTCGTCGCGCCCGTCTCCAGCCGCGCCAGAATCGCCGTCTCGCGCTGGCGGCGATGGGTGATCAGGGCGCGCACATAGCGCTTCGGGTCGCTGACCGGGCCGCCGTGGCCGGGCCAATAGATCGTTTCCTCGCGCTCGCGCAGCTTCTCCAGCGACGCCATGTAATCGCCCATCGCGCCGTCGGGCGGGGCGACCACCGAGGTCGACCACGCCATCACGTGATCGCCGCTGAACAGGCTGTCGCCCCAGAGGAAGCACAGATGGTTGGCGGCGTGGCCGGGCGTGGCGAGCGCAGTCAGCGCGTGGTCGCCGAATTCCAGTGTCTCGCCGTCGGCCAGCACGCGGGCGGGCGCGTAGGCGAGATCGTGCGCGGCGTCGAGGCCCTGCGGCGCGCCGGGCCGGGGAACATGCGGCCGCGCGCCGACGATTCTAGCGCCCGTCGCCGCAGCCAGCCGGCCGGTGAGCGCGCTGTGATCGCGGTGGGTGTGGGTGACGACGATATAGGCGACGCGTTCGCCGGCGGTGGCGGCGAGGAGGCGCTGCAAATGGCTGTCGTCATCCGGGCCGGGATCGAGGATCGCGACCTCGCCGTCGCCGACGATATAGGAGCAGGTGCCGGTGTAGGTGAAAGCGGAGGCGTTGGGCGCGATCAGGCGGCGCAAGCCGGGGCGCAGCGTCTCCACCACGCCGTGCTTTAAGGACTCCGGGGCGTCGTTCAATGCAAAATCCTCGCCTTGGCGCCGTCGCGCGCGGCTCTCTATAACGCAAGCCGCAGCACGAGGGCAGGGCATGGGCGAGGGACAGACGACACGCGAGCCGCCGCCGCATCGCGGCCTTTTCGCCGTTTTCGCGCCGATGACGACGCGCTGGAAGGATAACGACCCCTACGGCCACCTCAACAATGTCATCTATTACGAATTGTTCGACGCCGCCGTGAACGCGCTGCTGATCGAACGCGGCCTGCTCGATCCCGCGACAAGCCCGGTGATCGGCCTCGTCGTCGACAGCCGCTGCCGCTTTTTCGCCTCGCTCGCCTTTCCCGACCGGATCGAGGTCGGCGTCTGCGTCGAGGCGATCGGGCGCTCGTCGGTGAATTACCGGCTCGCCGTGTTCAAGGAGGGCGCAGCGACCGCGGCGGCGGACGGGCGCTACACCCATGTCTATGTCGAGCGCGCCAGCGGCCGCCCGGTCGCCATACCGGAGCCGCATCGGCGCGCGATGGCGGAATGGAAATTGTCGCCGACGCCCTAGCCGGGCGGCGGGCGGATGGGATAGACAGCCCCCGATTTGAGGGCGCGAGGCGCGAGCAGATATGTCAATGAAAATTCTCCCCGTGATCATGTGCGGCGGCGCGGGCACCCGCGTCTGGCCGGAATCGCGCGAGACCATGCCCAAGCAGTTCATCGCGCTGATCGGCGACCGCTCGACGTTTCAGCAGACCGTCGCGCGCGTCACCGGGCCGCTGTTCGAGGCGCCCATCGTCATCACCAACCACGATTATCGCTTTCTGGTGAAGGAGCAGCTCGACGAGATCGGGGCCGCGGCCACCATCGTCACCGAGCCGGTGCGGCGCGATTCCGGCCCCGCCGTCGCGGTCGCTGCGACGCTGGCCGCCGAGCGCGGGCCGGAGACCGTGGTCGCGGTGTTCGCCGCCGATCATGTCGTCACCCAGATCGACGCTTTCGTCGCGGTCAGCGCCAAGGCGGCGCTCGCCGCCTCGCGCGGCTATATCGTCACCCTCGGCGTCAAGCCGACCGAGCCCGCCGTCGGCTATGGCTATATCCGCCCCGGCGCCGAACTCGACGACGGCGCCTATGCCGTCGACGCCTTCGTCGAAAAGCCCGATCGCGACACCGCCGAGCGTTATGTCGCCAGCGGCTATCTCTGGAACAGCGGCAATTTCTTCTTCCGCGCCGACACGATGTTGCAGGAGCTGGAAGGGTTCGAGCCGGAGATGGCGCGCGCCGCCGCCGCGACCGTCGCCAGCGCCAAGACCGATCTCGATTTCCTCGCGCTCGACGTCGCCACATTCGGCGCCGCGCCGAAGAAGTCGATCGACTACGCCGTGATGGAGCGCACCAAGCGCGCGGCGGTGGTGCCGGCCGACATCGGCTGGTCGGATGTCGGCAACTGGGACGCGGTGTGGAAATTGTCCGACCGCGACGCCGACGGCAATTCGTTCCACGGCGAGGACGGGTTCGCCATCGATTCCAAGAATGTGCATGTCCGCTCGACCGGCCTGCTGACGGCCGTGGTCGGCGTCCGGGATCTGGTCGTGGTGACGACGCAGGACGCGGTGCTGGTGCTCGGCCGCGATCAGGGCGACCGCGTCAAGGAACTGGTCGAGACGCTGAAGGGCAAGAACCGGCGCGAGGCGAGCGAGCACAAGCGAATGTACCGCCCCTGGGGCTATTATCAGTCGATCGACAATGGCGCGCGTTATCAGGTCAAGCGCATCGTCGTGACGCCGGGGCGCAGACTTTCCCTGCAGAAGCATTATCACCGCGCCGAACACTGGATCGTCGTCAAGGGCACGGCGGAGGTGACCTGCGGCGACAAGGTGTCGGTGGTGCACGAGAACGAGTCGATCTATCTGCCGATCGGCTCGGTGCACCGGCTCGCCAATCCCGGCAAGATCAATCTCGAATTGATCGAGGTGCAGACCGGCTCCTATCTCGGCGAGGACGACATCGTGCGGCTGGAGGACGTCTATAACCGGACGGCGTGAAGCGGCTTTCGCTCATCGGACGACGGAGAAGCCGGGTCCCGGCGCGCCGAGATTGCCGCCGCCGACAATCGCGCGGTCGTTGAGGCTCCAGATCGCGAGTTCGCCGGTCGCGCTATTGGCGAACAGGAGATCGCTCGCGGCCGAATTGTCGTAATTGCCAATGGCTTGCAACCGCCAATCCGGCCCCGGCGCGCCGATGGGCGCAAAACTCGTCACGGCTCCCCCGGCAATGTCCCAGGTCGCATAGACGCCGTTCGCGTTCTCGAACAGAATCTCGCTGGTTCCCGCGCCCTTGAAATCGCCGACGCCGGCAAAGCTCCAGCCCGCGCCGGGATCGCCCAGCACGGCGGCGCCGACGATGGCCGCGCCGTTCAGGCTCCAGATCGCATAGGAACCCGAGGCGCTCTCGAACAGGAGATCGCTGCGCGCGTCGCCGTTGAAATCGCCGACTCCTTTCAACGTCCAGCCGGGGCCGGGATTGCCGATGTCGCCGCCGCCGATGACCGACGCCCCATTCAGCTCCCAGATCGCGAGATCGCCGCTGGCGTTTTGAAACAGGATGTCGCTGAAGCGGTCGCCGTTGAAGTCTCCGGTCCCCGCAACCGCCCAGGTTCCCCCGGGCGCGCCAATTTTTCCTCCCCCCGAGATCGCCGTTCCGTTGATATCCCAATACCAGAGCGCGCCCGAGGGGCTGCGCCAGAGCGCATCGCAGCGCCCATCGCCGGCGAAATCCGCGCTCGCCAGGTAAGCCCAGCCCGCTCCGGGAGACCCCAATTCGCCGCCGCCGCCAATCGTCGTTCCATTGACCGCCCAGGTCCACAAAGCGCCCGACGCATCCTTAAACAGCACGTTCGAGCGGCCGTCCCCGGTGAAATCGAGCGGCGCCTCGCGGCTGAAAAACCGCTTCGCCACCGCTTGCGCGGGCAGACCTTGCGGGCTGAAATTGATCCGGCCCGCGCCCACTTCCGCCGCGTTCGGATCCCAGTTCCAGAAATAGACGCCTGCCAGCGAAAGGTTGCCCGCCACCGTCCAGCTTTGGAAAAAGGCTTGATACAGCTTGGCCTGCAAAGCGTCGTTCTCGACGCCGCTGGCGTTGGACAGCGCGGGATCGCTCGCGGCGGTCGAGGAATTGGCGTAGCCCAATTCGGTGAACAGCAGCGGCTTGCCGACCGCGGCGGCGACGCTCTCGTAATAGGCGATCAGCGATTGGCCGCCGGTGACGGCGTAGGTCAGGGCGGTCGCGCCCGAATTGACGGGCGCGCCGGTCCAACCGGCGATGAGATCGTCGAGCGAAGGGTCGGCGGCGTTCGAAAGGGGGGCGTATTCGTCGATGCCGAAGGCGTCGAGTTCGCTGGCGAAACTGATTTGCGTGGCGAGGTTGCGCGTGCCGGCGGCGAGCCCGTTGACGCCGCTCCACGGGGCGGCGTCCGCGTCCCAGTTGGCGGCGTAAGTCAATTTCAAGGCGGGATGAGCGGCGCGAATCGCGGCGATAATGTCGTCCCAATAGCGCTTGTAGGGCGCCCCGGCGATCTGATCCAACTCCGTCCCGATGCACAGCCAGGTCGCGCCGTTGCCGGCCGCGAGCGCGGCCTGGCCGAGGATCATGGTCTTGTAGCTGGCGAAGAAAGCGTCGGCGGTCGTGCTGTTGGCCGCGCCGGGGTTGAAGAAGCTGCGCCATTCGTTGGCGCTGTAGGGCGTGCCGCTGAAATTGGCGCCGGGCAGAAAATCGAGATGCGGCTTGACCATCACCGAAAGCCCGCCGGCGACGGCGGTCGCGATGGTCACGCCTTCGGCGCTGTCGGTCCAGACAGGGCTCGCATAGACGGTGTCGCTTTGCGGATCGATGCCGAATTCGACCCCGGCGGTGATCGCATTCGCGCCGGTCGAACTCAATGCGGGCAACGAATCGTCGCCCGCGTAATCGCCGTTGTAGTAGGAGAGGTAGTTGAAGCCCCTGTATTGCAGCGCGAGCGGCATGAATTTGGCCTCAACGATTGCAGCCGCGCTCGACATAATGTTGCAGGTGCGGGTTGTATGATGTTACGCCGATGGAAACTTGCTGTAAACATCGCCGTGGGGCCTCAACTTACCCCGCTCGCCGCTTAGGACGCGCGGCGCAAAGCAGGATATCTTGGCTGGGAGTCGTTTTTTCGCGGGTGGAATGTGGGGCCGGGCATGAGGAAAGTCGCGCTGGTGACCGGGGCGGGGCGGCGGATCGGCGCCGACATCGCCCGCCGGCTGGCGCGCGAGGGTTACGCCGTCGCGCTGTTGGCGCATGGCTCGCTCGACGGCGCCACGCGCGTC
>JAGWRL010000166.1 GCA_028876585.1 Pseudomonadota bacterium
CTTCGTTCGCAGTCAAGCGGAGGCGACGGCGCGCCGGTTCCGGTGAGGCGGACGCCTTGGCGGACGTCGAGGCGCTGAAGATCGCAAGCGCCGGCTGTCCGCATTGCGGCGCCTTCGAGATCGCGCCTTGGGGGTGGGCGCATGAACTGCGCCGCTACCGCTGCGCCGATTGCAGGCGAACCTTCAACGCAGCGACAAAGACGCCAATGGCGCGCCTGCGCAAGCGAGAGGGTTGGATGACGCAGGCTCAGGCGCTGATCGACGGCGTAAGCTTGGCCAAAGCCGCTGAACGATGCGGCGTTCATCCCACGACGGCGTTTCGCTGGCGGCATCGCTTTCTGGCCGCGCCCGCGCTCGACAAGCCTATGACTTTGAAGGGGATTGTCGAAGCCGACGAGACCTTCATTCTGGAATCGTTCAAAGGACGGCGCTCGGACTTGCCGCGTCCGGCGCGCCGGCGCGGCGGCCGCGGCAAACATCCGGGTTTGTTTTTCGAGAACATCCCGGTTCTTGTCGCCCGCGATCGCGAAGGCGCGACGATCGACGCCGTTTTGCCCGAAGACACAGCCGTCTGCGTCGCGGCGGGACTGAAGGACGCGGTCACATCCGCCAATCAACTCGTCTGCGACGGCGGCATGGCCATTCGAGCCTTCGCGCGCCGTCGCCGCATCCCCGTCCATATCGTCCCGTCGCCCGGCAAGCCGGACGCCGTGACGCCCGACATGCACCTCAACAACGTCAACGCCTATCACAGCCGGCTCAAGGAGTGGCTGCGACGCTTCCACGGCGTCGCGACCAAAAATCTCCCCAACTACCTGGGTTGGCGTCGAGCCATCGAGGCCTGGGGCGACAAACTAACCCCAAAAAACTGCCTCCTCTCCGCCCTCGGAAATGGGCCATATCAACAGTTAGCGCTATAAGAACCTTCGGCGCGGGGCTCGAGGGCGCGGCGCGGGCGTGGGCGATGAAGACGCGTTTGCGGGGCATGGGCGTTCTCAAGGTCGCGCCCTCCGCTGGACAGACTCAACCCGCTCCGCTACCTCGCCCCCATGACTGCTCCGCCCCGCCGCCTGGTTTCGGCCGAGAAGCGGCCCGAGGACGATGCGGCGCTCAGGCCGCAGGTTCTGGCCGACTTCACCGGCCAGGAAGCCGCGCGCAAAAACCTCAAAGTGTTCATCGAATCGGCGAAAACGCGCGGCGAGGCGCTCGATCACGTGCTGTTCGTCGGCCCGCCCGGCCTCGGCAAGACGACACTGGCGCAGATCGTGGCGCGCGAACTGGGCGTCAATTTCCGCTCCACCTCCGGCCCGGTGATCGCCAAGGCCGGCGATCTGGCGGCGCAGCTCACCAATCTGGAGCCGCGCGACGTATTGTTCATCGACGAGATCCACCGGCTCAACCCGGCGGTGGAGGAAATCCTCTATCCCGCGATGGAGGATTTCCAGCTCGATCTGATCATCGGCGCCGGGCCGGCGGCGCGCTCGGTCAAGATCGACCTCGCGCCGTTCACGCTGGTCGGCGCCACCACGCGGGCGGGGCTGCTGACGACGCCTTTGCGCGACCGGTTCGGCATTCCGGTGCGGCTCAATTTCTACACCGTGGCGGAATTGCAGGGCATCGTCGGGCGCGCGGCGCGGGTGATCGGGCTTTCGCTTTCCGACGACGGGGCCAACGAGATCGCCAAGCGCTCGCGCGGCACGCCGCGCATCGCCGGGCGGCTGCTGCGGCGCGTGCGCGATTTCGCCGTGGTCGAGGGGGCGGCGATCGTGTCGCGCCAGCTTGCCGATTCGGCCTTGAGGCTGCTCGACGTCGACGCCATCGGGCTCGACATGATGGACCGGCGCTATCTCGACGCGATCGCGCTCAGTTTCGGCGGCGGGCCGGTTGGGGTCGAGACCATCGCGGCGGCTTTGTCGGAGCCGCGCGACGCGATCGAGGAGATCATCGAGCCTTACCTGATCCAGCTCGGCTTCGTGCAGCGCACGCCGCGCGGGCGGCTGCTGACGGTGCATGCGTTCAGGCATCTCGGCCTGCCCGCCCCCGCCCTGCCGGCCGAGCAGAGCCTGCTGTTCGACGAGGATTAGTCCTTCACGTCGGTCCTCGGCCGGTCGCTGCCCCTGGCGCTCTCCTCGCGCCATTCCCCCTCCGGCGTCTCGTACTGGATCGGCGTGGTCTCGTCGGGCGCGCGCTGCTCGGCGGCGGCGCGCGCGGCGGCTTTGTGGGCGCGCTCGCGGCTGGGAAACGTCTCCGAGATGGTGCCGCCCATGCGATAGGCCCAGCCGCCGTCGTGCTCGATGATCACATAGGTGACATGCGACAAGGCCAACCTCCCGGGAACCAGAGCGTTCGTGCGATGTTTTACGCCTGCGCCGGAGGGCGCGGCAAGCCGCGCATTGCGCCCCGGCGCGAACGTCGCTACGCAGTTTCCGCCGAAGGACGCTCCTCGTAAGCGATGAAAACCGAAACCGCCAACGCGCCCGCGCAGGACCTCTCCGCCACCGAGGAAGCCAAACGCCTCGCCAGCATCGCCACGGGCGTCGATTGGCGCCGCTGGGGCCCCTATCTGGCCGAGCGGCAATGGGGCACGGTGCGCGAGGATTATTCGCCCGACGGCGACGCCTGGGTCGCGTTTCCGTTCGAGCAAGCGATCAGCCGCGCCTATCGCTGGGGCGAGGACGGGCTCGCCGGCTGGTCCGACGACAAGCAGAAACTCTGCCTGTCGCTGGCGCTGTGGAACGGCCTCGACCCAATCCTGAAAGAACGGCTCTACGGCCTCACCAACGCGCAGGGCAATCACGGCGAGGACGTAAAGGAGCTTTACTATTACCTCGACGGCGTCCCCAGCCACGCCTACTTGAAGATGCTCTACAAATATCCGCAAGCGCGCTTTCCCTACGAGCGGCTGCGCGACGAGAATGCCCGACGCGGCCTCGACGAGCGCGAATTCGAGCTAATTGACACGGGCGTGTTCGACGACGACGCCTATTTCGACGTCGAGATCGAATACGCCAAAGCCGGCGTCGAGGACGTGCTGATGCGCGTGCGCGCGACCAACCGGGGCGCGCGGCCGGCCCGCCTTTGTCTGATCCCGCAGCTCTGGCTGCGCAATCGCTGGTCGTGGGCGCCGCTCGACGCTCGCCCCGAACTGCGGCTCGAAGGCGGGCGCATCGGCGTCTATCAAAGCGACGACGTGGAGCGCGAACTCGCCTGGGACTTTTCAGGCAAGCCGCTGTTCTGCGACAACGACACCAATTATCACAAACTATGGGGCCAGCCGCGCTCCGGCTACGCCAAGGACGGCGTCAACGATTATCTCGTGCTCGGCGACGAGAGCGCCATCAATCCGGCCGGGCGCGGCACCAAGGCGGCGGTGGCGCAGGATCTCACGCTCGCGCCCGGCGCAACCGCGACGATCCGGCTGCGGCTGCGATTGCGCGACGCCAGCGACCCGTTCGCCGACTTCGACGCGACGATGGCGCGGCGGATCGAAGAGACCGACGCGTTCTATCAGGCGTTGCAGGCCGACCTCGCCGACGCCGACGCGCGGCTGGTGCAGCGGCAGGCCTATGCCGGCATGTTGTGGTGCAAGCAGTTCTACGGCTACGACATTCGCCGCTGGTTGAAGGGCGATCCGCTGCAACCGCCGCCGCCGGCGGCGCGCAATGCCGGCCGCAACAGCGATTGGCTGCATTTCGCCTGCGGCGACACCGACGTCGCGCAATCGGGCGACATCATGTCGATGCCGGACAGTTGGGAATATCCCTGGTTCGCCGCCTGGGATCTGGCGTTCCACTGTGTCGTGCTGACGGCGATCGATCCCGCCTTCGCCAAATCGCAACTGACGCTGCTGACGCAATCGCGGCTGATGCATCCCAGCGGCCAACTACCGGCCTATGAGTGGAACTTCGACGACGTCAACCCGCCGGTGCAGGCGTGGGCGGCGCTGCGCATCTACGATCTCGACGCCGCCGCGACCGGCGTCGCCGACCGGATGTTTCTTGAGCGCGTGTTTCACAAGCTGCTGCTCAACTTCACCTGGTGGGTCAACCGTGAGGACGAGGGCGGCCGCAACATCTTCCAGGGCGGCTTCCTCGGGCTCGACAATATCGGTCTGTTCGATATGCGCAAGCCGCTGCCATTCGGCGGCCGGCTCGACCAATCCGACGGCACCGCCTGGGTCGCCGCCTATGCGCTCGCGATGATGCGAATGGCGCTGGAGCTGGCGAAGGCGAACCCGACCTACGAAGACCTCGCCACCAAATTCTTCGAGCACTTTCTCGAAATCGCCCAGGCGATGCACGGCGCCGGCGAACCCGGCGACGAAGGGCTGTGGGACGAGCGCGAGGCGTTCTATTTCGACGTACTGCGCGCGCCGGGACAGGACCCGACGCTGCTGCGCATCCGCTCCATCGTCGGACTGCTGCCGATCGTCGCCGCCGAGCTCGTGCCCGGCGATCTGTTCGACCGCTTCCCCCAGTTTAGCGCCCGCACCGAATGGTTCATCCAGCATCGGCCGGAATTGGCCCGCCTCGTCTCCGATTGGCGCCAACCAAACGCCAACGGCGACCGTCTGCTCGGCCTGATGCGCCGCCGCCGCCTCAACGCGCTGCTGACACGGATGCTCGACGAGACGGAATTCCTGTCGCCGCACGGCGTGCGCTCGGTGTCGCGCCACCATCTCGACCATCCCTTTGAAGTCAGTTTCGCCGATCAGACATTCTCTCTCAAATATGAGCCAGGCGAAGGCGAGACGCGCCTCTACGGCGGCAATTCCAACTGGCGCGGCCCCGTCTGGGCGCCGATCAACTTCCTGCTGATTGAAGGACTGCGCAAGTTGCACCGCTTCTATGGCGACGAATTCCGCATGGAATGTCCCACCGGCTCGCAGACTTACATGCACCTTGGCGAGATCGCCGATGAACTGTCGCGCCGCTTCTGCGCACTGTTCCTGAAAGAGGGCTCCGGCCGGCGCGCCTACCAGGCCGCAACACCACGGTTCGACGACGACCCGCATTTCCGCGACCGGCTGCAATTCTTCGAATATTTCCATGGCGACACCGGCCGCGGCTGCGGCGCCTCGCATCAGACCGGCTGGAGCGGCGTCGTCGCGCTGCTGCTGCGCGATGCGACGCGGCCTTCCCCCGACGCGGGCGAACGAAGCCACCAAACAACATAAGCGGGAGACCCACATGACCAACGCCGCCGCCAATCAAGCCGGGCCGAACGCCGCCGCGCCGCCGCTGCCGCCGCTGCCGAAACTGCTGCGCGGGCAGAAGGCGCTCGTCACCGGCGCCAATTCCGGCATCGGCAAGGCCGTCGCCCTCGCTTTGGCGGAGGCCGGCGCCGATGTCGGCGTCAATTATGTCGTCGAACCGGACAAGGCCGAGGAGGCGGCGGCGGCGGCGCGCGCCTTCGGCGTCAACGCGAAGATCTACCAGGGCGACGTGTCGAGCGAAGCGGACGTCAACCGGATGGTCGCCCAGTTCATC
Source organism: Pseudomonadota bacterium (assembly GCA_028876585.1). Next base: position 5,490 of record JAGWRL010000166.1, read on the forward strand.
GCCGATTTCGGCGCGCTCGACATCGTGGTCGCCAATGCGGGGTTGCAGCGCGACGCCAGCATCGCGACGATGACGCTCGATCAGTGGAACAAGGTCCTCTCCGTCAATCTGACCGGCCAGTTTCTGTGCGCCCGCGCCGCCATCGCGCAGTTCCGCGCCCAGGGCGACACGCGCAACGTCTCGCGCTCGCGCGGCAAGATCATCTGCATGAGTTCGGTGCATCAGATGATCCCCTGGGCCGGCCACGTCAATTACGCCAGCTCCAAGGGCGGCGTCATGCTGATGATGCAGAGCCTGGCGCAGGAATGCGCGCCCGACCGCATCCGCGTCAATTCCATCGCGCCCGGCGCGATCCGCACGCCGATCAACCATGACGCGTGGGCGACGCAGGACGCCTATGACAATCTGATGAAATTGATCCCCTATGGCCGGATCGGCGAACCCGAGGACATCGGCAAAGTCGCGGCGTGGCTCGCCTCCGATTATTGCGATTACATCGTCGGCGCCACCTTGTTCGTCGACGGCGGCATGACGCTATTCCCCGGATTTGCAACCAACGGCTGAGCGGCTCAGTGGATCGCGGCGTACATGATCTTCTCCTCGCTCGCTTCGGGCGCGGAGAATTCCTCAACCACCTTGCCAGCGCGGGTGACGAGGATGCGATCAGACAGCGCCAACACCTCGGGCAGATAGGACGAGATCACCACCACCGCTTTCCCCTCGTCGGCCAATCGGTTGATCAGCTCGTGGATCTCGACGATGGCGCCGACGTCGACGCCGCGCGTCGGCTCGTCGAAGATGATGAGATCGGGCTCCTGCACCAGCGATTTCGCCATCACGACCTTCTGTTGGTTGCCGCCCGACAGTTCCACCACCTTGGCGTCGTCGCCAATCGCGCGCACTTTCAACCGCTCGATCCAACCAGACCCGACCGCCGCCTGCTCCCGCCGCGACAACCAGGCGCGCCCCGCCGGAAATTTGGCGAGCAGGCCGAGATAGATGTTGCGGGCGATCGAGGAGGTCTCGAAAAACCCCTCGAGCTTGCGGTCCTCGGTGACATAAGCGATGCCCGCCCTCACCGCCGGCGCCGGCACGGCGTAGCGCACCGGCCGGTCGCGCAACAGGATTTCGCCGCCGTGGAAAAAGTCGCGCTTGAGCACGCCCGCGACCACCTTGAACGTCTCGGTGCGCCCCGCCCCGACGAGCCCGAACACGCCAGTGATCTGGCCGGCGAAAACGGAGAGCGAGTTGTTTCTCACAACCGGCGCCAGCTTCAGATTCTGCACCGTCAGGATGCGCTCGCCGGCCGGCCGCACAGTTGACTTCCTCACGCCATACAGCGTGTGCGAGAGATCGCGTCCAACCATCGCCTGCACGATGCGAGCGCGATCAAAGCGGCCCGCGTCGTCGGTCACCACATTGCGCCCGTCGCGCAGCACGGTGATCCGGTCGGCGAGCGCCAGCGCCTCCTCCAACGCGTGGCTGATGAACACGATCGAGACGCCGCGGCGTTGCAAGTCGCGCACCAGATCGAAGAAATATTTCTTCTCCTCCGGCGTCAACGTCGCGGTCGGCTCGTCAAATATGATGACCTTGGCCTTGTGCAGCACGGCGCGCGCGATTTCAACCATCTGCTTCTTCGCCGCGCCCAGCGCACCGACGGTTGCGGTCGGCGGCACGTCGAAATTGAGCGATTGCAGGAATTGCTGCGCGGCGATGTAGATGCCGCGCAGCCGGTTGTAAAAGCGTTCCTGACCGAGAAACAGGTTTTGCGCCACCGTCATGGTCGGCACGAGGCTGTTTTCCTGAAACACCATGGCGACGCCGAGTTGACGCGCCTCCAGCGGCGAGCGCGGCGCCGTCGCCCGCCCCTCGATCTTCATGACGCCGGAGGTCAGCGTCACCACGCCGGCCATCACTTTTGTCAACGTCGATTTGCCGGCGCCGTTCTCGCCAACCAACGCATGGATCTCGCCGCGACGCAGGTCGAAATCGACGTCGGCGATGGCGGGCACGCCGGCGTAAAGCTTGGTCGCCTTCTCCAGCGACAGGATGAGATCGGTCATCGCGAAGGCTCCCCGGTCAGGCCCGCGAGCGGCTGGCGCAGCAAGCGCCTCGGGCCCTTGGCGACCAGATAAAGATAGCCGCCGCATTCGGCGGCGGCGGCGACGCCGTGGTTGACGCCATCGACCCGGCTGTGCAGCGAGAAACGCGGTTGCGCGGCGGCGTCGAGGCGTATGACCAGGCCATAGGAGGTCGGCGGCGCCCAGGGTTTGACGACGCCCATCGTTTTGAGGTGAGCGCCCTGCATCGGTTGTTTGAACGAGCCGCTCGCGCCCAGACGCGGCGCGATCCAATGCTCGGGCGCGATCTCGGCCAGCATGCGTTTGCGGAAGGCGGGTTCGCGCAGCACGAATTCGACGAGCTGCGTGCGCGCGACGAAAGCGGTCAACCACCAGCCGCCGCCCGCAGCGGGCGTCAGACGCGAGGGATAGACCGGCAGATGCGGCAGCGCGATCGACGCGGCGCCATCGCGCGCCACCCCAACCAGACGATGGCTCCAGCTCTCGGACACCAGCGCCCGCTCGCCCATCGCCGCGACGCCGAACGCGTAGTGAAGCTTGTCGGCGATGATCGTTGTTTGTTTGGTCGCGAGATCGAAACGCAGCAACCGCCCGCTGCGCCCGCGCTGCATCAGGTCCCACACCCATTCATCCGGATCGCGTTGCGACGAGCCGTCGGTGGCGTAGAGCGCGCCTGCCCCGTCGCCGGCCAGCGCGTTGAGGCCGTGGCCGGTGGCGGAGAAGGCGACGTCGGGCGCGCCGGCGTCGGGCGCGGCGTAAACGCGCAAGTCGCCGCCCTTCAGCGCCACCGCGAGCCGCCCCCCAGTCAAGCAGGCAAGCGCGCTGATCGGCGCCTCGAATGCGCGGATGAGCGTCGCGCCGCTGCCCTCGACGCGCATCAGGCGCGGCCCGTCGGCGAGGTAGAGACGTTCGCCGTCGCTGGCGAGATCCTCCGGCGCCTCGAGTTCAACTACGGTCTCCGCCTGCTCCAATATCTGGTTGGGCTTCAGCGCACCGTCGAACGGCGGCACGGCCAGGGTCGCTTCGCCGCGGCCGAGCAATCCTTGCGCGAAATCGCGTAAGCCGGCGAACATCATGCCCGCCCCCAGCGCTTCTCATATTGTGCGAAGTTGGGGTCAGCGCCGGTGAGCTTATAGCGGCCGATGCGATTGTTGGAGATGCCGCCGAGATAGAGATAGCCGCGATGCTCGCGCATCGAGGTGATCATGGGATGATTGAGCGCCTGCAAATCCCATAGCGATTCCAGTATCTCGCCCTTCTCGTTGAACTTTACGACGCAGCCCGTGTTGAGATTGGGGAACAACCATTCGTCGAGCGGCACGCGCTTGGCCATGCGGCGCCGGAAGCCCGGCATTTTCCAGGCGAGATCGAGCGCGGGGCTGCGCATGCCAACCAGCGCCAGCCAGTAATTGCCGTCGGAGGCGAGGTTGATGTTGTCGGGATAACCGGGCAGATTGTCGATCACCGTCTCGACCCGGCCCTTGCGCGGGCCGTCGAACCAGTAGCGCTTGATCGTGCAACCAAAAGTCTCGGCGAACAGGATCGACTGGCCGTCGCTGGCGACGCAGATGCCGTTGGGAAATTTCAGCCCGCGCAGCACCGTGTGGGTCTTGCCGGTGTTGGTGTCGTAGCAGATGATGCGGCCGTTGCCGCGCGCTTCGATGCCCTCGACCGGCCATTCGTCCATCTCATAGCGAACAGTGGCTTCGGAGAAGAAGATGCGGCCGTCATCGGTGATGTCGAGATCGTCGGCGAGGCGCAGACGGCTGTCGTCGTTGACCGAGGCGTAGCTGCGGTTGGTCTCGTCGGTCGCCTTCGCGACCTTGCCGTCGGGCGCGATGCGATAGAGCCCCATGCCGCCGATGCAGACATAGAGATTGTCTTTTCTATCAAACGCCATGCCGAGCGGCTGGCCGCCGATGTGCGCGAATATCTCCATGCGCTGATAATCGGGCGCGAAGAATCGCATGATGTCGCCATGACGCGAGCCGGCGTAGAGGTTGTTGTCGCGGTCGAGGATCACGTCCTCCGGCGCCTCGATGCGGCCCAGACCAATCACCTCGACGTCGCGCAGCTTGTCGTTGGGCTCGAACGGGCCGCCCTGCCCGAGCTCCGTCGGCGGCGGGGCGGCAAGCGCGTGATAGGTCGGGCTGACATAGACCTTGCTGATGATGCGGGTGCGGTTCTTCTGCCAGCGAATGTCGATCATCGCCGCCGCCAGCAGGATCGAGGCGAGCGCCAGCCGGTTGACGCCGCCGCGCGCGTTGAGCGTGGTCAGCCCGTTGGTGATCAGCAGCACAATCAAAGTGCCGACCATGGATTTGGTGACCGAGCCCTTGCCGCCGCCCAGCGTAATGCCGCCGAGCACCGTCGCCGTCAGCACGATCACTTCCAGCCCGACGCCGATGTCGCCGCCGACCGTGCCGAGCCTTGCGGCGAAGAACAGCGCGCCCAGCCCCGTCAGCGCGCCGCTGGCGACATAGCACAGCGCGATCATGCGCCGCACCGGAATGCCGGAATTGTAGGCCGAACGGCGCGATCCGCCGATCGCCGTGATGTGCCAGCCCGGCCGCAGGCGGGTGAGGAAGATATGGCCGAAGATCGCCACCGCGATATAGACCAGCGCGACGCTGGGCACGCCGAACAGGTCGCCGCCGCCGATGAAATTCCAACTGGGAAAATCAGGGAAAGCGGCGGCGATTTCGTTGGAATGCGCCTGAATGAGAATGTCGAACGCGGAGCGGTAGACAATCAAAGTGATCAGCGTGGTGATGAAGGCGCGCAGGCGCAGATAGCCGATGAGCACGCCGTTGACCGCGCC
>JAGWRL010000167.1 GCA_028876585.1 Pseudomonadota bacterium
GCGGGCCATGGCGAGATCGGCGCAGAGCGCGCCGAGCGTCTGGCCGTTGCGTTGGTAGAGCCGGTCGAGCAGCAGGCGGCGCGTCGGATCGGCGAGCGCCTTGAACACCAAGTCGTCATTCGCGGTCTCCTTGGTCATGCCGCCAATATGCAGGTATTTACCTGCATGTCAATCCCGTCGCGCCCGGCTGGCGTCTTCCCCGCGGCGCGGCCCTCCGCTAGACCTCGCGCATGGCCCGCCGACCCAAATCCCCCGCCCTCGACGCCGCCCGCGAGGAGCACGCCCGCCTTGGCGCCGAGATCGCCGAGCATGACCGGCGCTATCACGGCGAAGACGCGCCAACGATCTCCGACGCCGACTACGACGCGCTGCGCCGGCGCTACGAGGCGCTCGAACAGGCGCATCCCGAACTGGTCGACGCGCAGTCGCAGAGCCGCAAGGTCGGCGCCGGGCCTTCGGAGAAATTCGCCAAAGTCCGCCACGCCGTGCCGATGCTGTCGCTCAGCAATATTTTCGCCGACGAGGAGGTGGACGAGTTCTGCGCCCGCGTGCGCCGCTTTCTCGGCCTGGCCGAGGAGGCGACGCTGGCCGTGGTCGCCGAGCCGAAGATCGACGGCCTGTCCTGCTCGCTCATGTACGAGGACGGCGCGCTGACCCGCGCGGCGACGCGCGGCGACGGCTACGAGGGCGAGGACGTCACCGCCAACGTGATGACGGTCGCCGCGATCCCCAAGCGCCTGCACGGCGCGCCGGCGCGGCTGGAGGCGCGCGGCGAGGTGTTTCTGGCGCACGAGGATTTCGCCGCCATCAACGCGCGGCAGGCGGAAGCGGGCAAGCCGACCTTCGCCAATCCGCGCAACGCGGCGGCGGGCTCGCTGCGCCAGCTCGATCCGCGCGTCACCGCCGGGCGGCCGCTCAAGTTCTTCGCCTATGCCTGGGGCGAGGTCGGCGGCGAATTCGCGGCGACCCAGCATGGCGCGCTCGAAGCGTTCCACCGCTTCGGCCTGCCGGTCAATCGCCGCCTGACGCGGCTGTGCGGCTCGGCCGGGGAGATGCTGGCCCATTATCGCGACATCGAGGCGCAGCGCGCGACGCTCGGCTATGACATCGACGGCGTCGTCTACAAGGTCGATGATCTGGCGCTGCAACGCCGGCTCGGCTTCGTCTCGCGCTCGCCGCGCTGGGCGGTGGCGCACAAATTTCCCGCCGAGCGCGCGACGACGCGGGTCGAGGCGATAGAAATACAGGTCGGGCGCACCGGCGCGCTCACCCCGGTCGCCAAGCTGCATCCCGTCACCGTCGGCGGCGTCGTCGTCTCCAACGCGACGCTGCACAACGAGGACGAGATCGCCCGGCTCGACGTGCGCGTCGGCGATATGGTGGCGATCCAGCGCGCCGGCGACGTGATCCCGCAGGTGCTCGAAGTCTTGATTGACAAGCGGCCCTCCGACAGCGCGCCGTTCATCTTCCCCGATCATTGCCCGATTTGCGGCTCGGCCGCGCTGCGCGAGATCGACGAGAAAACCGGCAAGGCGGATGTGGTGCGCCGTTGCACCGGCCGGTTGGTCTGCCCGGCGCAGGCGGTGGAGGGGCTAAAGCATTTCTGCTCGCGCAACGCCTTCGACATCGAGGGCCTCGGCGACAAGCAGATCGAGCTGTTCTACGCCAAGGGGCGGATCAGGATCGCCGCCGATATTTTCACGCTCGCCCGGCGCGACGGCGAAGGCGCGCCGCCGCTCAGCGAATGGGACGGCTTTGGCGAAACTTCGGCGCGCAATCTGTTCGCGGCGATCGAGGCGCGGCGCGAGATCGTGTTCAACCGCTTCCTGTTCGCGCTGGGGATACGCCATGTCGGCGAGACTAACGCGCGCCGGCTCGCCCGCCATTTCGGCGATTTCGCCAGCCTGCGCGCGGCGGCGACGGGGCCGGACGCGAGTCAAGCCCTGTCGGGGATCGACGGCATTGGCCCTGTCGTGGTGGAGGCTTTGGTCGATTTCTTCGCCGAGGCGCATAACGAGGCCGCGCTCGACGCGCTGCTGCGGCAGGTGACCATCGCGCCGATGCCGGCGCAGGCCGAAGGCCATCCGCTGGCGGGCAAGATCGTCGTATTCACCGGCTCGCTCGAACGGATGACGCGCGACGAGGCCAAGGCGCTGGCCGAACGGCTTGGCGCGAAAGTGTCGGGCTCGATCTCGGCCAAGACCGATCTGGTCGTCGCCGGTCCCGGCGCCGGCTCGAAACTCGCGAAGGCGCGCGAACTCGGCGTCGAGACCATCGACGAGGAGGAATGGCTCGCGCGCGCCGCGCAGTGAGGCGCGGCGCCGAAACAACTGGCGCCGCGGCGGGCGGCGCTTTAATCCTCGGCCGACGAGGCGGTGGGCCTCGATCGGGAAAGCGTCGCTCTTGGATGGTCCTTCTGCCAGCGCTTCGGATTTCGCCGTCCGGCCCGGAACGGAGACCGATCTCGATGCGATCTATGCGCTGGAATGCGCCGCCTTCGTCGGCGACCGGCTGTCGCGGCGGGCGCTGCGGCGGTTCCTGCGCGCTTCGCATCGGCCGCTGCTGACCGCGCGCTCGGGCGGCCGCGTGATCGGCTACATCCTCGTTTCGCTTCGGGCGCATTCGCCCTCGGCGCGCATCTATTCGCTGGCGGTGCAGCGCGATTCCGGGCGGCGCGGCGTCGGCCGCGAATTGCTGATCGCGGCCGAGCGCTACGCGCGCGCGCATGGGCGCAGCCGGCTGCGGCTGGAGGTGCGTTACGACAACGCGCCGGCGATCGCGCTGTATGAGAAGCTCGGCTACCGCTGTTTTGGCCGCCATCCCGACTATTACGACGACGGCGCCGAGGCGCTGCGGTTCGAGAAGGCGCTGATCCCGGCGCAAAAATAACTTGAGGCCCCGCCCGTCGCCGCTTGCGTTCGCGGCGAGGCGCCGACATCCTGTGCGGCGGCGATTCGCCCGACCTCTTGTCCGGCGAGCCGGGATGCGCGAACTGATGAGCTTGGCGTCGCGCATGTCGGGCGGGACGAGGACGTGAGAGATGACCGGCTGGGTCGTTCTCGTCGATCAGCTACGCGACTTTCCCAACGCCGAGACGCCGCACAAGGTCATCACCACGCGCGACTATCTCGCGCGCCCCAAATTGTTCGGCGGACCAGGGCGGCCGAAGATCATCAACCTGTCGCGCTCCTACAACTACCAGTCGCGCGGCTATTACGCCTCGCTGCTGGCGGAAGCGCGCGGCCACCGCATCATTCCCACCGTCGAGACGATGCTCGAACTGCGCGAGCCAAAGCTCTACCAGCAATCGCTGCCCGATTTGCAGGAGGCGCTGACCAGCGCGGCGCGCAAGGCGCGGGCGGAGGCCGGGGCGCCGTTCGAACTGCTGTTCTGCTTCGGGCTGTCGCGCGACGCGCGGTTCGAGCCGTTCGGGCGGCTGCTATTCGACTGGTATCGCTGCCCGGCGCTGGAGGTGTCGATCACGCCGGGCGAGACCTGGCGCATCGACCGCCTGCGCGCGCGCCCGCTCGCCCGCCTCGCCCCCGACGACGCCGCCTTCTTCCGCGAGGCCCTGCATCAGCATAGCCAGCGCGATTGGCGCAGCCCGCGCGCCCGCGCGCCGGCGAAATATTCGCTCGCCGTTTTGTACGATCCGCAGGAGAAACTGCCGCCCTCCTCGGTCGAGACCTTGCGCTATTTCCAGAAATTCGCCGAGCGCCATTCGGTCGAGGTCGATCTGCTGACGCGCAAGCAACTGGCCGAACTCGCCGAATACGATGGCTTGTTCATCCGCGCCACGACCTCTATCGACGATTACACCTATCGTTTCGCCCGCCGCGCCTTGCAGGAAGGCATGCCGGTGATCGACGATCCCGATTCGATGATCCGCTGCACCAACAAGGTCTATCTGCACGAGCTGATGCAGGCGCGCGGCGTGCCGGCGCCGCGCACGCTGATGCTCGCCGACGACGACGATCTGAAGCGGGCGACCGAGGCGCTCGGCTTTCCCATGGTGGTGAAGATCCCCGACGGCTCGTTCTCGCGCGGCGTGCACCGGGTGGGCGACGGCGCCGAACTGAAGGCGCTGACGACCAGATTGTTCGAGGACACCGATCTGCTGATCGCGCAGGAATACATGCCGACCGAGTTCGACTGGCGCGTCGGCGTGCTCGACGGCGAGCCGCTGTTCGTCTGCCAATATCACATGGCGCGCGGCCATTGGCAGATCATCAAGCACGGGCCGAACGGCTCCAAGGAGGGCGGCTTTCGCACGCTTGGCCTCGCCGAGGCGCCGCCGCAGGTGATCGAGACCGCGCTGGCGGCGGCGCGGGCGATCGGCGCCGGGCTCTACGGCGTCGATCTCAAGCAGACGGCGGGCGGGGTCGCGGTGATCGAGGTCAACGACAATCCCAATCTCGAACATGGCGTCGAGGATCTCGTCGCCAGGGACGAGTTGTGGACGCGGCTGCTGCAATGGTTCATCAAGCGGATCGACGCCTGAGCCGGCGATGTGCTGCAACCGCGGCGCGGCGTCTTCTGCGGGGAGAAGTTCATGACCATCGCTTATTGGTGCGTTCTCGTCGCGATCCTGCTGCCCTATGTCTGGTTCGGCCCGCTCTCCAGCCGACTGGGGGCGCGGCGCGACAACGAGGAGCCGCGTCTGGCGCTGGTCGGGCTGCAAGGGTTCGAATCGCGGGCGCTCGGCGCGCACCAGAACGCTTTCGAGGTGACGACCGGTTTCGCCGCCGCCGTCATCATCGCCCATAACGTCCACGCGGCGCAGTTCTGGATCGATACCCTCGCGGTCGGGTTCATCCTCGCGCGCATCGCGCATGGCGCGCTCTATCTCGCGGGTTTTGGCACGCTGCGTTCGCTCTCGTTCGGCGTCGGGCTGGCGTGCACGATCGGGCTGTTCGTCATTTCCGCTTGAGAGCGCCTTACTCCGCCGGCGTCTCGGCGCGCACGATGTCGCGCAGGGCGACGAGCATGTGCTCGAAGTTTTCGAGATCGGCGGCGGGCATGCGGCCGAGCGTGGCGCCGATCACGGCGTGTTGAATGGCGATGGCGCGGTGGGCGGACTCGCGGCCGGTGTCGGTCAGGTGGATTTCGTATTGCCGGCGGTCGGCGGCGGTCGAGCGGCGCTCGACCAGCCCGGCCGATTCGAGTCGGTCGAGCAGGCCGGAAATGTTGCCCTTGGTGACATAGAGCCGCTGCGCCAAAGCCTGCTGGCTGACGCCCTCCTCCTCGGTCAGCGTCGTCAGCACGTCGCATTGCGGCACCGACAGGCCGATCTCGCGCAACCGCTCCGACACCGCCGCGCCGAGGCGGGACTCCAGCCGGATCAGGCGGAACCACACCCTGATCGCGAGATCGTCCGTTCGCGTCTCCTGCATCCCCTGCTCCCGACCGACCGATTCTCCTTTAGCGTCAGGCGGGCGCGACGGCAATTCAGGCGATTGCCAAGCCGGCCGGGGTCGGGCATTTTGCCGCCTTCGGAAAAAGCCGCCGCAGGCGGTCGAGGGAGAACGCCATGTTGGGCCAGATGCAGGATTGGCCGCTGCTGATCCACAAGATCATCGACTTCGCCGGCGCGCAGCATGGCCGGCAGGAGGTGGTCTCGCGGCTGGTCGAAGGCCCGATCCATCGCACGACTTACCACGCCGTGCGCACGCGCGCGTTGCAGGTGGCGCAGCGGCTCGCCCGCGACGGGATCAAGCTCGGCGACCGCGTCGCGACGCTGGCTTGGAACACCTCGCGCCATCTCGAAGCCTGGTACGGCATCACCGGCATCGGCGCGATCTACCACACCGTCAATCCGCGCCTGTTTCCCGAGCAGATCGCCTGGATCATCAATCACGCCGAAGATCGGCTGATTTTCACCGATCTGACCTTCGTGCCGATCCTGGAGGGGTTGCAGGACCTGTTGCCGACGATCGAACGCTATGTCGTGCTGACCGACGGCGCGCATATGCCGGCGACCACTTTGCGCAACGCCGTCGCCTACGAGGATTGGCTCGGCGAGGCGGACGGCGATTTCCGCTGGGCCGAGTTCGACGAACGCACCGCCGCCGGGCTGTGCTACACCTCGGGCACGACCGGCAACCCGAAGGGCGTGCTCTATTCGCACCGCTCCAACGTGCTGCACTCGCTGATGGCCTCCGGCCTCGACGCGCTGCCGCTGGCGCCGAGCACGTCGTGCATGCCGGTGGTGCCGATGTTCCACGCCAATTCCTGGGGTCTGGCGTTCTCCTGCCCGATGAAGGGCGCCAAGATGGTGATGCCGGGCGCCAAGCTCGACGGCGCCTCGATCTACGAACTGCTGGAGACGGAGAAGGTCGATTTCACCGCCGCCGTGCCGACGGTGTGGCTGATGCTGCTCGGCTATCTGCAAAAGGAGCAGAAGAAGCTGACCACGCTGAAGCTGGTGGTGATCGGCGGTTCGGCCTGCCCGCCGGCGATGATCCGCGCCTTCGAGCAGGATTACGGCGTCGAGGTGCGGCACGCCTGGGGCATGACCGAAATGAGCCCGATCGGCTCGGTCGCCTACATCAAGCCGGAGGCGCGCGGCGAAACTTATGAGGACGTGCTCAAGATCAAGATGAAGCAGGGCTATGCGCCGTTCGGCGTCGAGATGAGAATCGTCGACGACGACAACAAGGAATTGCCGTGGGACGGCCAGCGCTTCGGCCGGCTGAAGGTCGCCGGCCCGGCGGTGGCGAAATCCTATTTCAAGGGCGAGGGCGGCCAGATTCTTGACGAGAACGGCTTCTTCGACACCGGCGACGTCGCCACCATCGACCCGCTGGGCTACATGCAGATCACCGACCGCGCCAAGGACGTGATCAAATCGGGCGGCGAGTGGATTTCCTCGATCGACATCGAGAATTTCGCCGTCGGCCATCCCGACGTCGCCGAGGCGGCGGTGATCGGCGTCGCCCATCCCAAATGGGACGAGCGGCCGCTGCTGGTGGTGGTGCCCAAGGAGGGCAAATCGCCGACGCCGCAGGAGGTGCTCGACTTCCTCAAGCCGAAGATCGCCAAATGGTGGATGCCCGACGACATGCAGCTCGTCGCCGAAATCCCGCACACCGCCACCGGCAAGATCAACAAGCTGAAACTGCGCGAGGCGTTCAAGGATTATAAGCTGCCGACGGCGTGAGCGGGCCGCCGCCGGCGTCGCTTCTCAGGCGCGCGTCGTCGTCTTGACGTCGATGCTCGCCTTCATGGCGTTGGAATAGGGGCAGATGGTGTGCGTGAGGTCGACCAGCCTGCGCGCGTCCGCCTCTTCCATGCCCGGGAGATAGACGTCGAGCGCGGCGGTGATGCCAAAACCGCCTTCCGAGCGCGGGCCGACGCCGATTTCCGCCGTCACGGTCGAGCCGTCCGGCACTTTCGTGCGCATCTGCTGCGCGGCGACGCGCATCGCGCCGAGATAACAGGCGGAATAGCCGAGCGCGAACAGCTTTTCCGGATTGGCGCCGTCGCCGCCGGGGCCGCCAAGCTCCTTCGGCACGACGAGTTGCAGCGCCATGGTGCCGTCTTTCAGCTCAGTCCTGCCGTCGCGTCCGCCGCCGCTGGCGGTGGCGATGGTTTTGTATTTGGCGTCAACGGGCATGGGTCACTCCTCGGGTTTTCGCCCTGCCTTGTGAAACGGCGCGGCGGCGTTTTCAAATCATAATATCGTTGAAAATGGCCGAGGCTTGGGGGTTCAAATCCGACGCTTGACGCTCGTGGGCGACGGTCGACTGCGGGGGGCAGATATTGCGCAAACAACCCCCTCGTCCTGAGGCGCCCCGCGAAGCGGGGCCTCGAAGGACGCTCCAACGGGCGGCCCAGCCTGCGCCAAGCGCTGGCGCGGCGCCGCGTGATAGCGCAAGCCGTCGAGCGAACCCCGCGTCCTTCGAGGCCCCTTCGGGGCGCCTCAGGACGAGGGCGGGGGATCGCGGAAACATCCGCTTCGGGTCGATAGCCCCCCTTGCCGCCCGCGCCGCAGCGCGCGCCCTCTGCCGGACTTCGCCCCCTAAATCGCCCGCGCGTGGCGCGGCTGGCTGTCGTCGCGCGCGAGATAGGCGTCGAACAAAGCCGCGATCGAGCGCAGGAACGGCCGTCCCTTCTCGGTGACGACGATCCGGCGGCCGTCGAAATGCGCCAGTCCGTCGGCGGCGAAGCGCGCGACGCCGGCGGCCTCGTCGATCAGGCCGGCGGGATCGGCGCGATGTTTTTGCGCCACGGCGACGAGATCGACCTCCAGCGCGCACATCAACCGTTCGATCGCCTCGCGCCGCATCCGGTCCTCGCCGCGCAGCGCGATGCCGCGCACGGTGGCGAGGCCGCCGCGTTCGATCTTCATGTTATAGGCGGCCGCCGTCGGGGCGTTCTGCACATAGCCCCCGGGCAATTGGCCGATGGCGCTGGCGCCGAAGCCGAGCAAAACCGGCGCGTCGTCGGTGGTGTAGCCCTGAAAGCCGCGCCGCAACTGCTCCGAATTCGCCGCCTTGGCCATCGAATCGTCGGGCTTGGCGTAATGGTCGAGGCCGATGGCGAGATAGCCGCCCTCCTCGGTCAAAACGCGATGGATCGCCTGGCACTGCTCGAAACGCGCGAGCGCGTCGGGCAGGCTCGCGTCGGGGATGACGGCCTGATGCTTCTTCATCCACGGCACATGGGCGTAGCCGAACACGGCGACGCGGTCGGCCCCCAGTTGCAACGCCTGCCGCGCCGTGCGCGTCACGCTGTCGACGTTCTGCAACGGCAGGCCGTAGATGAGGTCGAGATTGAGCGAATGCACGCCGAGCGTCCGCGCCGCGCGCGCGCAAGCCTCGGTTTCCTCATAAGACTGGCGCCGGCCGATCGCCGCCTGCACGGCGGGGTCGAGGTCCTGCACGCCGAGGCTGATGCGGGTGACGCCCATTTCGCGCAAGGCGGCGAGGCGGTCGGCGGGCAGCCGGGTCGGGTCGAGTTCGATCGCGATTTCGGCGTCCGCGTCGAAGGCGAATAGCGCCCGCAGCCGCGCCATGATCTCGACCAGCACGTCGGCGGGCAGCATGGTCGGCGTGCCGCCGCCCCAATGCACCGCGCGCGCCCGTCCGCGCCGGCCGATCGCCGCCGCCACCCGCTCGATTTCGCTGATGAGATGGCGCCCATAGGCGCGATGCGAACCTTCCAGCCGCACGACGCTGGTGTTGCAGCCGCAGTAGAAGCACAGCCGGTCGCAGAACGGCACGTGCAGATAGAGCGACAGCGCCGCATCGGCGGGCAATTCGGCGAGCCATTGCGCATAGACGCCGGCGTCCGTCGCGCCGGTGAAATGCGGCGCGGTGGGGTAGCTGGTGTAGCGCGGCGCCCGGCCGTCGTAGCGGGCGATGAGGTCGGCGTCTGTCATGCCGCAAGCGTTGCCGCCGAAAACGCGCCAAAGCTTTGACAAGCGTCAATCTCCCCCTATTTGTCGAGACGGCGCTTGCTCGACAAACCGCTCTGACAGCGGCAAAATGAGCGGCTTGGACCGCAGGGAGCTAGGATTGTTCGCGCTCGAAAATCTCGCCGAGATCGTCGCGCGCCGCGCTGCGGCGGACGCGGCCCAGTCCTATACGCGCTCGCTCCTCGACAAGGGCGTGGCGCGCTGCGCCAAGAAATTCGGCGAGGAGGCGACCGAGGCTGTGATCGCCGCCGTCGCCGAGGACGATGCGGCGCTGACGGCGGAAGCCGCCGATGTGCTATATCATCTGCTGGTCGTGTTGCAGGCGCGCCAAATTCCGCTTGGCGACGTGATGGCGGAGTTGGAGCGGCGCACCCTGCGCAGCGGCCACGAGGAAAAGGCGTCGAGGCCCCAATGAACGCGCCCGTTCCCGCCATCGGCGCGCTCGCGCCCGGCTCGCCGTTCCACCATTTCACGCGCGACGAATGGGCGCAGTTGCGCGCCGACACGCCGCTGACGCTGACCATCGACGACGTGCGCAAGCTGCAATCCAACCACGACCCGATCGACCTCGACGAGGTGATCGCGGTCTATCTGCCGCTGTCGCGGCTGCTGGCGCTCTATGTCGCGGCGACGCAGGGGCTGTTCAAGGCGACGCAGCGCTTTCTCGGCGCCGACGACGGCAAGGTGCCCTATATCATCGGCGTCGCCGGCTCGGTGGCGGTCGGCAAATCGACCACCGCCCGCGTGCTGCAGGCCCTGTTGTCGCGCTGGCCCAACACGCCGAAGGTGCAGCTCGTCACCACGGACGGCTTCCTGCATCCCAACGCCAAGCTGATCGCCGACGGCATCATGGACCGCAAGGGCTTTCCCGAGAGCTACGACGGCATGGCGGTGATCAACTTCCTCGCCGCGGTCAAGGCGGGCGAGCGCAACGTGAAGGCGCCCGTCTACAGCCATCTCGTCTACGACGTCGTGCCGGGCGAATCGATCGTCGTCGACCGGCCCGACATTCTCATCGTCGAGGGCCTCAACGTGCTGATCCCGAACCGGCTGACGCGCGAGGGGCGCGCGGCGCCGTTCGTCTCCGATTTCTTCGATTTCTCCGTGTTCCTCGACGCCAGCGAGGAGCTGTTGGAGAAATGGTACGTCGAGCGCTTCATGCGGCTGCGCGACACCGCGTTCCGCGATCCGCGCAGCTTCTTCAAGAAATTCGCCGAACTCGACGACGCGACCGCCGAGGCGACGGCGCGTGACATCTGGCGGCGCATCAATCTGGTCAATCTGCGCGAAAATATCCTGCCGACGCGGCCGCGCGCGAGTCTGTGTCTCATCAAGGGCGCGAGCCATCGCATCGAGCAGGTGGCGCTGCGGAAATTGTGATAGAGCCGCTATCCTCTGGAGCTGGGCTCGCCATGCTGCGCCGTTTCGCCGTGCTGACCGCCCTGCTGCTCGCCGGCCCCGCCTTGGCCGAGGATTGCGGCGGCGTCGACCTTTCCGCCGATCCCGCGATCAAGCCGGACTGGAGCGCGCACGCCGAGGAAATGATCAACGGCGACGGGCTGTTGTGGCGCATCGACAAGCCGGGCCTCGCGCCGTCCTATCTCTATGGCACGATGCATTCCACGCAAGCCGGCCCGATGCGGCTCGCGGCCGAGGCCGCGCCCTATGCGGAAAAGGCGCGCGTGGTGGCGACCGAACTCGGCGCCTTCGACGCCAGCCAGAAGATCGAGGTCGGCTCGAAAATGCTGCGCGCGGCGATGTCGCCCGACGCCGACAGTTTTGCCGGCCTGATCGAGGGCGGGGACGCGAGCGCGGTCGAGGCGATGCTGGCGGCCAAGGGCACGACCCCGGAAATGGCGCATCATCTCAAGCTGTGGATGCTGGCGGTGACCGCCTCGCTGCCGAAATGCGAGATCGACGGCCAGGTGAAGGGCCTGCCGGAGGTCGACGAATCGTTCGCCCGCATCGCCGAGGCGCATCACATCCCGATCGTCGGGCTGGAATCGGTCGACGAACAACTCAAGGTGATCGGCTCGATCTCGCCGGCGCTGGCGGCCAGCCAGTTGCGGACGATGGCGCACGGCGGCGCCTATGCCGACGGCGGTTATGCGACGCTGCTGTCGCTCTATCA
>JAGWRL010000168.1 GCA_028876585.1 Pseudomonadota bacterium
CTGTACGAGAAGGAACTGGAGAAGCGCGAGGCGGAGGCCAACGCCGACGCCGCCTCGAAGACCGAGATCGGCTGGGGCCACCAGATCAGGTCATATGTGCTGCAACCCTATCAGATGGTGAAGGACCTGCGCACCGGCCACGTCTCCGGCACGCCGTCGGAAGTGCTCGACGGCGACCTCGACGCCTTCATGGAAGCCTCGCTGGCGCAGAAGCTGTCGGGGCGGACGGTGCAGGTCGAGGACGTGGATTGAACCGCTGATCGGCCGCTTTCGATTGTTTGGGCGCCTATTGCGTTCCCCATGCACGGACGGTTGACGGGGGAGTGCGCAACGATGCGTCCGGTGGCTCTCCTGGGCTGCGGCGCTTCAGGAGGATCGGACGCCGCCCACATGATTTCTGACGGGGGAGGGCCGTTTAGGTTTCGGCGGACGCGCGCCGGGGGGCGCCCAAGCGGCGCGCTTTGTTGATGGAGGGAGCGCCCGCTTTCGGCGAGACGCTTGCGATTCAGACGCAACTCGGCCTGCGCACGCGGGAGGGCTGCGGCTTGCGCCTCAGACGTCCTGGCCGAGCGCGGCGCGCGAGAGCGCCGGCGCCCACGGTCCGACGCCGGCCCCGGCGTTGGCGCCGCGCTGCTTCTTGAATTCAAACCGCGCCAGTTGATCGCGATGCACTTCGTCCGGGCCATCGGCCAGACGCAGCAGACGCGCCGTGGCATAGGCGGCGGCCAGCCCGAAATCGTTGCTGGTGCCGCCGCCGCCGAACGCCTGGATCGCCCAGTCGATCACCTGGCAGGCCATGTTCGGCACGGCGATCTTGATCATCGCGATCTCGGCCTTGGCCTCCTTGTTGCCGACCGTGTCCATCATATGCGCCGCGCGGAGCGTCAGCAGGCGGCTCTGTTCAATCATGATGCGCGCTTGCGCCACGCGCTCGCGGGTGACGGATTGCTCGGCGATCGGCTTGCCGAAGGCGACGCGCTGTTCGGCGCGACGGCACATCTTGGCGAGCGAGCGCTCGGCGAGGCCGATCAGACGCATGCAATGATGGATGCGCCCCGGCCCGAGCCGCCCTTGCGCGATCTCGAAGCCGCGGCCCTCGCCGAGCAGGATGTTCGACGCCGGCACGCGCACGTTCTCGAACAAAACCTCGCTCGCGCGGTCCGGCACGCCATAGAACCCGAACACCGGCAGCGAGCGCTTGACGGTGACGCCGGGCGTATCCTTAGGCACGAGGATCATCGATTGCTGCTGATAGGTTTCGGCGGCCGGGTCGGTCTTGCCCATGAAGATGATGATCTTGCAGCGGGGATCGGTGGCGCCGGTGGTGTACCATTTGTGGCCGTTGATGACGTAATGATCGCCGTCGCGCACGATCGCGCTCTCGATGTTGCGCGCGTCGGAGGAGGCGACGTCGGGCTCGGTCATCGCGAAACACGAGCGGATTTCGCCGTTGAGCAGCGGCGTCAACCAGGCGTCCTGCTGCGCCTTGGTGCCATAGCGGACGAGCACCTCTATATTGCCGGTGTCGGGTGCGTTGCAATTGAACACCTCCGGCGCGAGGTGCGAGCGGCCCATGATCTCGCATAAAGCGGCGTAGTCGAGATTGTTGAGGCCGGCGCCGTGTTCCGAATCCGGCAGGAACAGATTCCACAGGCCGACGGCGCGCGCCTTCGTCTTCAGCTCCTCGACGATCGGCTGCACCTTCCACGGACCGAGATCCTCGGACTCGCGGTAGAAGCGCGCCTCGTTGGGATAGATATGCTCCTCCATGAAGGCGAGCAGCCTGTCTTCGTAGGCGCGGGCGCGCGCGGATTTGTCCGGGATCATGAATGCCTCGCCGTTACACTTTTCAGAGCCACTCTAGATCAAGCGACATCGGCTGGCAAGATCGTCTGACGATATTGGATTGACAGAAGCCGGCGCCCGCGACAAGCTTGGCGGCGTCGCGGTCGGGGCTATGACCGCGCGGGAGGAGGTCGATCGGGCATGGACCGTCATGCGGATGACGCATTGGCGCGCGGGGAGGCCGGCGCGGCGCTGGAGGCCTGGCTGCGCGACCAGGTCGCGGGCTATCGCGGACCGGCGCGGGTCGAGAAATTCGCCGGCGGCCAGTCCAACCCGACCTTCAAGCTGGTCGCGCCGTCCGGCGCCTATGTGCTGCGGCGCAAGCCGATCGGGGCGACGCTGCCCTCCGCCCACGCCGTCGACCGCGAATTTCGCGTGCTCAAGGCGCTCCAGGACACCGACGTTCCGACGCCGCGCGTACATGCGTATTGCGCCGACGTCAGCGTCGCCGGCAGCCCGTTCTATGTGATGGATTTCATGCCCGGCCGGGTGTTCTGGGACCCGCGTTTGCCGGATCAGACGCGCCAGGAGCGCGCGCAAATCTTCGCTTCCCTCAATGGCGCCATCGCGCGCATCCACAGCCTCGACCCGCAGGCGCTCGGCCTCGCCGATTTCGGCCGCAGCGGCGATTATCTACAGCGCCAGATCGCGCGCTGGACCAAACAATATCGCGCCGCCGAAATGGCGCGCGATTCCGCCTTCGAGGAGTTGATCGCCTGGCTGCCCGCCCATGCGCCGCCCGAAGGCGAGACGCGGCTCGTGCATGGCGACTATCGGCTCGACAACGTGCTGATCCACCCGAGCGAGCCGCGCGTCGTCGCGGTGCTCGATTGGGAGTTGTCGACGCTCGGCGATCCGCGCGCCGATTTCGCCTATCACGCGATGGCCTGGCGCATCCAACCGGCGCTATTCCGCGGCCTCGAAGGCGTGGATTTTTCCGCGCTCGGCGTGCCCGACGAAGCGCAATATTTGGAGACCTATATTCGTCGCACCGGCGTCGATCCGCGGCCGCATTGGCGGTTTTTCCTCGTGCTGAGCCTGTTCCGGATCGCATCCATCCTGCAGGGAATCGCCAGACGCGCGCTCGACGGAACCGCCGCCGACGCCGCCGCGGCCGAAGTCGGGGCCAAGGCGCGGCCGCTGGCCGAGCGCGCGGCCCGCCTGTTGCGCGAGGGCGCATGACGGCGAGCGCGCCGAGCGCCTCCGCGCGGGTCGTCAAGTCAATCGTGCGCGGCCTCTACGAAGGCGAATATGCGCCGGGCCAGCGGCTCGCCGAGCCCGAGTTGATGGCGCAGTTCGGCGTCAGCCGCAGCACGGCGCGCGAAAGCATCCGGCGCATGGAGTCGGAGGGGATCGTGACGGTGCTGCCGCATCGCGGCGCCGTCATACGCCGCATGACGACGGCCGAGGCGCTCGACGCGCTGATGGTCATGGAGCTTTGCGTCGGCCTCGCGGCGCGCCAGGCGGCCGAACGCATCGACGCGAGCGGCGGGCGGGCGCGCTTCCAACAGACATGGCGCGAACTCCAGACCTATCGCGACAGGCCCGGCGGTTACGAGTTCATCGCGGCGCGCAACCGCTTCTATCGCGTCATCACGGAACTGTCGGGCAACAGCGAACTGCGCCGGATCGTGCCGTCGATCCATGTCCACCTGATCCGCCGCGACTATTCGCCGACGCTGCACGAGCGCTTTCAGGATTACGCGCGCATGGCGGAAGCGGTCCTCGCTGGCGACGGGCCGGCGGCGGAGACGGCGGCGCGAAGACACATCGCCAGAATCGCCGCCCTGGTGCGACAACGCGCCGTCAGCGGCGATAATGCTGCGCGCGCACAGGAGGGAGTCTGAGATGACGATCGGCAGGGACGCGCCGCCAAGCCGTATGCTGCTGGGCCGCGACAGGTTGTTTTATGGCGGCCTCGTCGGCAATGCGATGAAGACGCGATGTCTGGGCGCGATCACGCTCTACGCCGCCGTCGAAGGCGAGTTGGAGATCAGCATCGCCGACGGTCCCTGGCGCCGGCGGCGCCTGATCGCGCTGGCGCCCTACACGCCGCATCGGCTACGCACCAGCAGCGGACAGATCGCCAACCTGTGCCTGGAATCGGAATCGATCGACCGCGCCGATATGGCGGCGCTGATCGCCGAGATCAACGCGGCCGACAATGCGCGCCTGATCCGGCGCATCGTCGAGGCCCGCCATGAGACGGCGCGCGTCGGCGCCGGCGACGGCTTTTCGACGCGAGAGTTCGACGTCTATTTCCTCGGCCGAGCGCTGAAGGCGCGCGACGTCGATCCGCGCATCCGCTTCATCCTCGACAAGTTGATTGACGCATTGCCCGATCACGCGATCTCCGCCGAGTCCTGCGCCAGCCGCATCGGCGTTTCGACCTCGCGCTTCCTGCATCTGTTCAAGGAGAGCACCGACATCCCCTTCCGCTCGGCGCGGATGTGGAAGCGGGCGCGCCGCTTTATGGATCACGCCAATCGCGACGACAGTCTGACGGGGGTGGCGCTCGATCTCGGCTATCCCGATTCCAGCCATTTCAGCCATTCGATCCGCGCCTGCTTCGGGTTGCAACCGCGCTCGATCCGTCAGGGCTCGCGCGGCATGAAGGTCTTTGTCGGCGAGAATTACGCGCTCTCCTGCGCCTGAGCCTCGGCGGCGCGGACCTTTCTTTGCAGCTTCACCATGCCGCGCAGCCAGCGCTGCATGTCGCCGGCCTTGTTGTTCATGTAGCCCTGCACCTGCGGGTGCGGCAGGATAAGGAAAGTTTCGTTGCGCACGCCCTCCAGCGCGGCGGCGGCGACCTCGGCGGCGCTGAGCACCCCGTCAAGCGACTGCGGACCGGTGGTGACGCCGCCGAGCATCCGCGTATCGACGCCCTGCGGACAGAGGATGGAGACGCGGATGTTGTCGTCGGCGTGGGTGATGGCGAGATTTTCGGCGAAGCCGACCGCGGCGTGTTTGGTTGTTGAATAGACGGCGCTGCCGATCTGATTGAGCAGGCCGGCGGCCGAGACGGTGTTGAGGAAATAGCCGCCGCCGCGCGCCTTCATGCGCGGCACGAGCGCGCGGGCGGCGCGCACATGCGCGAGCGTGTTGACCTCCCAGGCCGCCTGCCAGACCTCGTCGTCGGGCCCGGCGGCGTTGTCGTAGCTGTCGAAACCGGTGGCGACGCCGGCGTTGGAGCAGAACAGATTTATGGGGCCGCGTTCGCGCTCGACATTTTCAATCAGGCGTTCGATCGCGCCGCGCTCGCGCACGTCGATCGTATAGGCGTGGCCGCCGATCGCCGTGACGGCCGCGACGGCGGCCTCGCCCTCGCGGTCGGCGACGATGACGTCCGCCGCGCCCGCCGCCGCGAGCGCGCGGCACAGCGCCAGTCCGATGCCGTTGGCCCCGCCCGTCACCACCGCCCGACAACCTTCGATCTGCACGATGTCCCTCCAGGTTTCAATCGCCCTTGAATTGCGGCGACCGCTTTTCGTTGAACGCGGCGAACCCCTCCCTGGCGTCGCCGGTGAGGCTTAGCAACCCCAGTTGGCCTTCCGCGAACGCGATCGCCTGATCGAAACTCATGCCGTCGACCGCCTTCAGCGCATATTTGCCGCGCCGGATCGCCGTCGGCGAGCGCGCCGCCAAAGCGGCGCAGAGCGCTTCGACCCTGGCCTCGAATTCGGCCGCGCTCGCCACATGGTTGATAAGCCCCGCGGCGCGCGCCGCTTCGGCGTCGAACAACTCGCCGGTCAGCGCCCATTCGCGCACCACGCGGGGCGGCACGAGGCGCGCGAGCAGGCTCATCACCTGCATTGGGAACAAGCCAATCTTCACTTCAGGCAAGCCAAATTTGGCGCTGTCCACCGCCACCGCGATATCGGCCAGCGCCAACAACCCCATGCCGCCGGCGACGCAGGCGCCGTTGATCGCCGCGATGATCGGCAGCGGGCAATCGCGCGACAGACGCAGGAGATCGCCATAGGCGGTGCGCGGTTGCGAGAAATCGAAGTTGAAGCCGCCCGCCGGCGCCAGATCGCCGCCGGCGCAGAACGCCTTGCCGGCGCCGGTCAGCACGATCACCCTCGCCTCGGGGTCGGCGACCGCCGCCTGGAGCGCGGCGGAGACGCCCTGCAACAACGCGTCGTTGATGGCGTTGCGCTTGTCGGGCCGATTGAGCGTGATGCGGCGCTGGGCCCCGCGCTTTTCGACGAGAACCTCGCTCATGCCGGCGCAACCTCCACGACGATGCGATGCGCGTCCACCTGATCGCCCTCGGCGACGTGGATCGTCGCGATGATTCCCTCGACATTGGCGACGTGGACATGCTCCATTTTCATGGCCTCCAGCACGAGCAGCTTCTGGCCGCGCGTCACGCGGTCGCCAACCGCGACGTCGAGCGAGGCCACGCGGCCGTTCATCGCCGCGCGCACCTTGCCGTCACGCTCGGCTTCGACCTTGACTGTCGGCTCGAAGCTGACGTCCTCGAAATCCCAGCTGCGGCCCTCGTCGCGCAGCCACACTTGCGCGCCGTGGCGCACGATTACGGCTTTGCGGCTGCGCCCGTCCTGCGTCAGTTGATAGCCGCCGTCGGCGCGCGCTACGACGAGTTGCGTCTCTTCGTCAGCGGCTTCGACGCGGGTTGCGCCGCGCGGCCCCGCATAGACGCGCAGGGTGTAGAAAGTCTCGCCGCGCTTCAACCGCACCGGGCGCGGGAAGCCATGCGTGACGCCGACATCGGGCGCGGCGCTGAGCAGCGCCGCGACGCGCATCGCCGCCGCCTTTTCCTGGCGCGCGCGGTCGGGAAACAGCGCGGCGGCATTGTCGCCGATAAAGGCCGTCGTCGCCGCACCGGCGGCGAACACGGGGTTGGCCAGGCAATCGGTCAGGAAATCCTGGTTGGTGCGCAGGCCGAGCGCCAGCGTCTCGCCGAGGCCGTGCATCAGTTTTGCCCGCGCGGCCTCGCGATTCGCGCCATGCGCGATCAGCTTGGCGATCATGGAATCGTAGAACGGGGAAATCTCGACGCCGGAGCGCAGGCCATGCTCGACGCGCAAGGCCGGCGAGGGCGCCCACAGCGACAGCGTCCCGCTCTGCGGCATGAAGCCGTTCGCCGGGTCTTCCGCGCACAGGCGCACCTCGATGGCGTGACCGGAGAAGGCGACGTCCTCTTGTTTGATCGCCAACGGCTTGCCGGCGGCGATGTCGAGTTGCAGCGCGACCAGATCGAGCCCTGTGATGGCCTCGGTGACGGGGTGCTCGACCTGAAGCCGCGTGTTCATCTCCATGAAATAGAACGCGCCATCCGCCCCAAGCAGGAATTCCAGCGTGCCGGCGCCCTCGTAGCGGATCGCCTGCGCCGCCCGCACCGCCGCCGCGCCCATGCGCTCACGCAACTCGGCCGAGACCGCCGGCGACGGCGCCTCCTCGATCAATTTCTGATGCCGGCGCTGCACCGAGCAATCACGTTCGCCCAGATGGATCGCGTGGCCGTAGCGGTCCGCCAGAATCTGGATCTCGATGTGGCGCGCGTTGAGAATCGCGCGCTCCAGCAATACGGTCTCGTCGCCAAACGCGCTTTTCGTCTCGGATTTCGCTGATTTGAGCGCGGCGGCGAAATCCTCCGCGCGCTCAACCAACCGCATGCCGCGCCCGCCGCCGCCCGCCGCCGCCTTGATCATCAGGGGATAGCCGATGGCGTCGGCGCGCGCCTGCAACGCCTCGGCGTCCTGCTCGTCGCCCTGATAGCCCGGCACGCAGGGTACGCCGGCTTCGATCATCAGCGTCTTGGCCGCCGCCTTGTTGCCCATCGCCCGGATCGCCCGCGCCGAGGGGCCGACAAACACCAGCCCCGCCTTGGCGCAGGCCTCGGCGAACCCGTCGTTTTCGGACAAGAACCCGTAGCCGGGATGGATCGCGTCGGCTTGCGTCGCGCGCGCGGCTTCGAGAATCCGCTCGACGCTGAGATAAGAGTCGCGCGGCGCCGCCTTGCCGATACAGACGGATTCGTCGGCCAGCGCGACATGCGGCGCGCCGGCGTCGGCTTCAGAATAGACCGCGACGGTGCGCAGACCCGCCGCCCGCGCACTGCGCAGCACGCGCACGGCGATCTCGCCGCGATTGGCGACCAGCAGTTTCGCAAAGGGCGTCATCGTCATGGCCGGGCCACCGCGAATTGGATGCGATTGGGGCGTCGCCGCTCCGCCTCGCGGCAGATCGCCATCGCGATGGCGAGGGTTTCGCGCGTATCGCGGGGATCGATGATCCCATCGTCGAGCACCCGCGCCGAGGTGTGAAACGCGTCCATCTGAGCGTTGAAATTCTCGACGATGGCGCTCGTCAGGCGGTCGAGCGCGGCGATGTCGGCCGCGCCGCCGCCGCGCGCGGCGCGCTGCTCGTGGACGACGCGCATGGTTCCCGCCGCCTGCTCGCCGCCCATGACAGCGGTCTTGGCATTGGGCCAGGAGAAGCAGAAGCGCGGATGAAAGCCGCGCCCGCACATGCCGTAATTGCCGGCGCCGAACGAGGCGCCGCAATAGACGGTGAACTGCGGCACGGTGGCGTTGGTCACCGCCTGGATCATCTTCGAGCCGTGTTTGATGATGCCGCTTTCCTCATAACGTTTGCCGACCATATAGCCGGTGGTGTTGTTGAGATAGAGCAGCGGCGTTCCCGCCTGACAGCAGGCCTGAATGAAATGCGTCGCCTTGGCGGCGCCAGCGGAATCGATCGGGCCGTTGTTGGTGAGAATCCCGATCGGCCAACCATGGATTCGCGCTGTCCCGCATAGAGTCGCGCCGCCGTAGCGTTCGCCGAACTCGGTGAAGTCCGAGCCGTCGACGATGCGGCCGATCACCTCGCGCATGTCCACCGGCGTGCGATAGTCGCGCGGCATGACGCCGAGCAGTTCCTCGGGGTCGAGCGCGGGCGGCGCGAAGGCGCGGGTCTCGTCGGCGCGTTCCCAATCCAGGCCCGCCATCACGTCGCGGGCGAGGCGGATCGCCTGCCGGTCGTCGTCGGCGAGATAATCGCCAAGCCCGGAGATGGCGGTGTGCATCTCGGCGCCGCCGAGTTCCTCCTCGGTGGCGATCTCGCCCGTCGCCGCTTTCAAGAGCGGCGGCCCCGCCAAAAAAGCGCGGGTGCGGCGGCGCACCATGATGATGTAATCGGAAAGCCCGGTCTGATAGGCGCCGCCCGCCGTCGAACTGCCATGCGTGACCGTAACCACCGGCAGACCCGCCGCCGACATCAGCGCCAGATTGCGGAACAGGTTGCCGCCGCGCACGAAATCCTCGACCTTATAGGCCAAGAGATTGGCGCCGGCGCTCTCGACCAGTTGCACGAACGGCAGCCGGTTTTCGAGCGCCAGTTCTTGCACGCGCAGATGTTTGTCGAGGCCCATCGGTTGCAGCGCGCCGGCGGCGATGCCGCTGTCGCTGGCGCAGATCATCGCCCGCACGCCGGAGACGAAACCGATGCCGGCGATGACGCCGCCGCCGGGAATGGATTTTTCCGCGTCGTCGCGGTCGAGGCGATAGCCGGCCATCGCGCACAGTTCGAGAAAAGGCGCGCCGGGATCGAGCAGCAGCGCGACGCGCTCGCGCGGCAGCAATTGCCCGCGCTCGGCGAAGCGCGCCGCCGCCGCGCCCGACGCCGCGCGGGCGCGGCCCTGGATCTCGGTCACGCGCGCCAGCAGCCCCTCCATATGCTCGCGGTTGGCCTTGAAGGCGGCGTCGCGGGGGGACAGGTTCGTGCCCAGTTGCGCCATTGCGTCTCTCCCAATGCCGGCGGCGCGCAACGCTTCCGCCCGTAAAACTGATATCGCGGCGGCGGCCGCCGCGGCTTGCGCCAGTTAGCTGCCGAGCGCGGCCGCCTGCGCCGCCCGGAACCCCTGTCGCGTCTCCAGCGCGCGGAACCACGCCAGCGCGCGCGGCGGCAATTCGGCTTCGAGCCCGATCTCCAGCGCCAGTTGCAGGGCGAAGGCGACGGAGACGTCGGCCATGGTGAAGCCGCCGCCGACGAGATAAGCGCGCCCATCGCCAAGCGTCGCCTCCAACAGCCGCAGCCGCGCCAGGAACCAACGTTTGTAGTCGTTCGCCACCGCCGGCTGGCGCCGCTCCTCCGGCTCCAGCCGCGAATAACGCAGGACGATCGTCTGCGGAAACGTCAGCGTCGCCTCGCCATGCACCAGCCAGTTGAGATAAGCGGCGTAGTCGCGGTCGTCGGGGCAGAGCGTCATCTGGCCGCCTGCGTATTTCATCGCGAGATAATGCGGAATGGCGGCCGATTCCGTCATCCGCGCCTCGCCGTCGACCAGCAGCGGCACGGTGCCGAGCGGATTTTCCGCGAGATAGGATTTTTGCAGCGCGCGCGGCGGGAAGGGCAGCAGCTTCAACTCATAGGCGAGCCCGAGTTCCTCCAGCGCCCACAGCGCGCGGAAGGAGCGCGCGTCCTTGCAATGCCAGAGGGTGAGCGCCATGAGTCAAAACCCCGCCTGTTCGTGCCACCGGCCTTTAGTCTTGGCGCAAGGCGGCGCTTGCGTCTACTGTCCGCGTCGACGGACAGTAGACGCAAGATTTCGGCGCGCCGCGAAGGCACGATCGGGCGATCTGCGCGCGCCGGCGCGAAGGAGGCGACATGACCGACAAGGCGATCATCACTTGCGCGCTGAACGGCGTCCTGACCGATCCGCGCCAGCATCCCGTCCCCGTGACGCCGCGGGAAATGGCGGCCGAGGCGAAGGCGGCTTACGACGCCGGCGCCGCCGTCATGCATATTCACCTGCGCCAGCAGGGCGCCGGCAAGGGCCATCTGCCGTCGTGGGACGTCGAGCTTTCCAAGGCCGTGCAAGCGGCGATCCGCGAAGCCTGTCCGGGGGTGATCATCAATCATACCACGGGGGTCGTCGGCCCCGATTACGGCGGCGCGCTCGCCTGCATCCGGCAGACGCGGCCGGAGATCGCGGCCTGCAACGCCGGCTCGCTCAACTATCTCAAGCTCAAGGCCGATGGCCAATGGGCGTGGCCGCCGATGCTGTTCGACAATTCCGTCGCCAAGGTGCAAGACTATCTCGACGCGATGAAAGACGCCGGCGCGCGGCCGGAGTTCGAATGTTTCGACGTCGGCATCGTCCGCTCGGTCGGCATGTATCGCCGCAACGGCATGGTCGCCGACACGCCGCAATACAATTTCGTCATGGGCGTCGCCTCCGGAATGCCAACCGATCCGGACCTGCTGCCGATCCTGCTCAAGCTCACGCCGCCCGGCGCGCTGTGGCAGGTGACCGCCATCGGCCGCGAAGACATCTGGCCGTTGCACCGCGCCTGCGCCGAGCGCGGCGGCTGTCTGCGGACCGGCCTCGAAGACACGTTCTATCTTCCCGACGGCGCCAAGGCGACGTCGAACGGCCAGCTCATCGAGGCCGCCGCGCGGCTTGCGCGCGAAGCCGGCCGCGAAATCGCCAGCCCGCGGGAGGCGCGGGCGATGATGGGGCTGGCGGCGATCTAGACGCGCGGGCCCAATCCCGCGGCTCGGCGGCTTCGGGGTTGGTTGAAAGCGGCGCACCCGTGATCATGGGCTCAATCAAGGGCTGGGATCGCGCCAGTGCGCGCAGGTTTGGCGGCGGCGAAATTGTCGGCGGCGCCGCACGGCCAGCCAATCGGCTGGACGCCGCATCAGCTGGACCGCGCCGCTCCATTATCACGCATTCTTGAGCGTAAATTACGTCGTATTTCAGTTATGTCGCTCAAAAAAGACGATAATGGCGCGGACTCGATTGTCCCGCCACGACGCTCGGGAGGCAAGCTATGCCCGACGCATCTCCTCTTTCGCTGCACGTGCCCGAGCCTAGCGTGCGGCCGGGCGGGACGCCGGACTTCGGGCATGTCGGTTTCGCCCCGGCGGGCGCGGCGCGCAAACCTCCGGTTGACGCCGACCCCGCCGACATTCGCGATCTCGCCTATTCGCTGATCCGCGTGCTCGATGACGCGGGCGAGGCGGTTGGCCCCTGGGCGCCGGCGCTTGCGAGCGAGGAGTTGCGCAAGGGTTTGCGCGATATGATGCTGACGCGTTCCTACGACGCGCGCATGCTCCTGTCGCAACGTCAGGGCAAGACGTCGTTCTACATCCAGTGCCTGGGCGAGGAAGCGATCGCCTGCGCCCATCGCAAGGCGCTCGCCGCCGGGGACATGTGTTTCCCGACCTACCGCCAGCAAGGTTTGCTGATCGCGGCGGGTTGGCCGCTGGTTGACATGATCTGCACGGTCTTCGCCAACGAAAAGGATCGGTTGAAGGGCCGCCAGCTTCCCGGGCTCTATTCGGTCAAGGAAGCCGGCTTCTTCACCGTGTCGGGCAATCTGGGCACGCAATATCCGCAAGCCGTCGGCTGGGCGATGGCCTCGGCGATCATGGGAGACACGAAGATCGCCTCGGCGTGGATCGGCGACGGAGCCACCGCCGAAAGCGACTTTCACGCCGCGCTTGTTTTCGCCAGCGTCTACCGCCCGCCGGTGATCCTCAACGTGGTCAACAATCAATGGGCGATTTCGTCCTATCAAGGCATAGCGGGGGGCGAGAGCGTCAAATTCGCCGCGCGCGGGCACGGCTTCGGCCTCGCCTCGTTGCGCGCCGACGGCAATGATTATCTCGCCGTCTACGCCGTCTCCGCCTGGGCCGCCGAACGGGCGCGAAGAAACCTCGGACCCACCCTGATCGAATGGGTCACCTATCGCGCCGCCGCGCATTCGACCTCCGACGATCCCAGCAAATACCGGCCAAAGGACGAGTGGGCGGCATGGCCGCTCGGCGATCCGGTCGAGCGGTTGAAACTTCATCTGATCCGCACGGGCGATTGGAGCGAAGAGCGGCACCAGCAGATGCGCGCCGAAGTGGACGCCGAGGTGTTGGAGGCGGCGCGCGAGGCGGAGAGCCACGGCACCCTGCACGACGGCCCCAAGCCGAACCCCGCCAGCATGTTCGAGGACGTCTACGAGGAGATGCCGCGCCATCTGCGCGAGCAGCGCCAGCAGTTGGGAGTTTAGCCGCGATGCCGAGGCTCACCATGGTCGAGGCGATCCGCGATGCGCTTGACGTCAAGATGGCGGAAGACCCGAGGGTCGTCGTGTTCGGCGAGGACGCCGGCTATTTCGGCGGCGTGTTTCGCTGCACCGAGGGCTTGCAGCGCAAATATGGCAAGTCGCGCTGTTTCGACGCGCCCATCAACGAGAGCGGCATCGTCGGCGTCGCCATCGGCATGGGCGCCTATGGGCTGCGGCCGGTGGCCGAAGTGCAGTTCGCCGACTACGCCTATCCCGCTTATGATCAAATCGTGTCGGAGGCGGCGCGGCTGCGCTACCGCTCCGGCGGGGAGTTCACCGCGCCGATCGTGGTGCGCATGCCATGCGGCGGCGGCATCTATGGCGGACAGACCCACAGCCAGAGTCCCGAAGCCTTGTTCACCCATATTTGCGGCATGAAAACCATCATTGCCTCCAACCCTTACGACGCCAAGGGCCTGCTGATCGCGGCCATCGAGGACAACGACCCCGTCATCGTGCTGGAGCCCAAGCGCCTCTACAACGGGCCTTTCTCCGGCCATCCCGACCAGCCCGCCACGCCCTGGGCGAAACATCCCCTGAGCGAGGTTCCGCAGGGCCGTTATGTCGTGCCGATCGGGCAGGCGGCGGTGCGCCGCCAAGGCAAGGACGTCACCGTGCTCAGCTACGGCACGATGGTTCATGTCGCGCAAGCCGCCGCCGAGGAAACCGGGGTGGACGCCGAAATCCTGGATCTGCGTTCGTTGATCCCGCTCGACATCGACGCGATCGTCGCTTCGGTTCAGAAAACGGGGCGCTGCGTCATCGTGCATGAGGCGACGCTGACTTCGGGCTTCGGGGCCGAACTCGCGGCGCTGGTGGCCGAGCGCTGCTTTTATGCGTTGGAGACCCCGATCCAGCGCGTGACGGGCTGGGACACGCCCTATCCTTACGCCGAGGAGTGGGAGTATTTTCCCGGCCCGGCGCGGGTCGGCCGCGCGCTCGTGGCGGCGATGGAGGCGTGAGATGGGCGCGCGATCAATCCTGATGCCAGATATCGGCGAGGGCGTCGCCGAGGCGGAAATCGTCGAATGGTCGGTGAAGGTCGGCGACATCGTCAAGGAGGACCAGGTCGTCTGCGCCGTCATGACCGACAAGGCGACGGTTGAAATCCCCACGCATATCGCGGGCGTGGTGCTGCATCTCGGCGGCGCGGTGGGCGACGTGTTGGCGGTCGGCGCGGAATTGATCCGCATCGAGGCGGCGGAAACGCGGGA
>JAGWRL010000169.1 GCA_028876585.1 Pseudomonadota bacterium
GACGGACGCTCCGACGGTGAGGGTGCCGTCGTCGGGCTTGTCCTCCCCCACGATCATCCGAAAGAGCGTGGTCTTGCCGGCGCCGTTGGGGCCGATGATGCCGACAATGCCCCCCGGCGGGAGATAGAAGGTCAGGTCGTCCATCAGGAGCCGGTCGCCGAAGCCCTTGTGCACGTGGCCGGCGTCGACGACCTGGTCGCCCAGGCGTGGCCCCGGTGGGATGGCCAGCTCGACGTTGTCGCCGCGCCGGTCGGCGGCCTCGGCTTCTGCGACCAGGTCGTTGTAGGCCGTGATGCGGGCCTTGCCCTTGCTCTGTCGGGCCCGGGGCGACATGCGGATCCAGTCCAGCTCCCGTTCGAGGGAGGCCTGCCGGGAACGATCGGCCTTCTCCTCCACCGCCAGGCGCGCCTGCTTCTGCTCGAGCCACGACGAATAGTTGCCCTCCCAGGGGATGCCGGCACCTCGATCGAGCTCGAGGATCCAACCGGCGACGTTGTCGAGGAAGTAGCGGTCGTGCGTGACGAGGATGTACGCGCCCTTGTAGGCCGCGAGGTACATCTGCAGCCACTCGATCGTCGAGGCGTCGAGGTGGTTCGTCGGCTCGTCGAGCATGAGCAGGTCGGGGTGCTGCATGAGCGCGCGGCAGAGCGCGACGCGGCGCTTCTCGCCGCCCGAAAGCTTCGTCACGTCGGACTCGTCGGGCGGGCATCCGAGCGCGTCCATCGCCTGCTCGACCTGACTGTCGAGATCCCACAGGCCCTTGGCCTCGATCTCATCCTGCAGGCGCGTCATCTCGTCCGCCGTCTCGTCGGAATAGTTCATCGCGAGTTCGTTGTAGCGGTCGAGCACGTCCTGCTTCGGCTTGACGCCGAGCATGACGTTGCCGCGCACGTCGAGCGCGGGATCGAGCGGGGGCTCCTGCGGCAGGTAGCCGACGCGGGCGCCCTCGGCGACAAAGCCCTCGCCGATGAATTCCTTGTCGATGCCGGCCATGATGCGCAGCAGCGTCGATTTGCCGGAGCCGTTGACGCCGAGCACGCCGATCTTGGCTTCGGGGTAGAAGGAGAGGTTGATGTTCTCCAGCACCTTCTTGCCGGCGGGGTAGGTCTTGGTCAGACCCCGCATGTGGTAGACGAATTGGCGCGGGGCCATGAAATGTGTCCTTGCGGCTATCGGGGGATTGGGATTGGCCCGGGGGATAGCAGGCGGAAGGGGGCGGGACAAGCGCAAGTCGCGAGCGGAACGCACTCGGTTAGGCGTCAAAAGCTCAACAGGGCTTTCGCATAGCGCGCCGAATCGAAATGTTCGCATACGCGCCGCCGGCCCGCCTGGCCTAGCCGACGGGCCAGATCGGGCTCGCGAAGCAGCGCGATCACCCGCTCCGCCAACGCGTTGGGATCGCCCTTGGGGACGAGATAGCCGACAACGCCGTCCAGTATGGTCTCGCACATGCCGCCGGAGCGCGTGGCGACGATCGGACGCGCGCAGCTCATCGCCTCGAGAGGCACGAGACCGTAAGGTTCATCGCCAACCGTCGGATAAAGGACGATGTCCGCCTCCTCGTATAGACCCGGCATGTCCTCGTAGGCGGCGGCGCGGAACTTAACCGCCGGCCCGAGCCGCAAGTCCTCGATCAGGCCGGCGATTTGCCGGCGATAAGCGGCCAACTCGTCGTTCCAGTCGGCGATCCGCTGCGTGTCGGTGACGACGAGCTCGGCCTCAAATCCTCGATCAAGCAGGATTCGCAGCGCGTGCAGGCTGACGTGAACGCCCTTCCAGGGCAACAGGCGCGCCGGGTGCAGGAGAACCGGACTGCGAAGCGAGCGAAGGCATTCCGTTTTCGGCCGAAACGCCTCGGTGTCGATCCCCAGCGGGAAAAGGAGCGGTCGAAATCCAAGTCGGTCTTCGCATTCCTGCCGCACGTGGCGAGAGACGGCGAAGTTCTTGTCCCATTCCCGGTAGACCGGCCGTTCGCTCAGAAGGTCCGGCCATGTCTCGTGGAACGTGTGATAAACGCGCAGGCTGCGCTCCCGCCGCAGCTGCTCAATCGCCAGCGCGGCGGAACCGTCGAAGTGGTGCAGATTGTGGCCGTGGATAAGGCCGACGCCATGGGCGGCGACGACGTCTTGCAGCAGCGCGCACAGTTGTTGCGCGCGCGGGCGCTGGCTCGACGCGCCGTTCTTAAGCGACGAAAGCTCAAGCAGCGGGGTGCTGATCACGGAATAATTGGCGTCGCGCAGCGGTTCCGGCTCGCCTGTCAGCACGAGTACGCGCCCGCCGATTCGAGAAATCGCGCGGGCGAGGTCGACGAGGTGGGATTCGACTCCGCCCGTGGTCGGCGGAAACGTCCAGTGGACCAAAAGTATTCCATCGCGGGCGGTGACGTTGGACGACCCCATCACGGCGCGCCAGCGCCGCCCGCCGGCGCCGCCGCCTCGGCCCCCCAAATCCACCCGAAAAGGATGGAGACCGAATAGCCGCCGAAGACCAGGACCAAGACGGCGCCGATCACGGACAGCGACCAGAACCGAAGGTCATGCGGGTGAACGGCGGCGAAGGCGAGCAGTAGGGCGGCCACCGGCAGCACCGCAAACAACAGCAGCATCGGCGCGACCAGCAGGATCAGCCGCTGCCCGCGCTGACGCTCAAACGCGCGCACCGTGACTTCGTAGTCGGGCAGGTTGCTGTGGAGCACCGCGCTCATCGTCGGCATCAGCCGGGTCTGAATGAAACGGCCCAGGTTTCCGATATTGATCGCGTGATCGGCCCAGATGATGCCAAGCATTGGCGAAATAAGGGGAATGACGAGAAGCACCATCGGATCGCCATGCGCAGAAAAATAATAGCCGGCGATGATCCCGACCGCAGTAATATTGAGCGTTATCGTCGCCGCTTGGTTGGCGGAGCGCGCCTGGATTTCCGCTCGGCAGGCGTTGAACTGCGCGAGCAGGACCGCGATGATTTGCTTGTCGGCCTCCAGTGATCCTGGCTCAAGTCTTTGCTCTGGCAAAGCGCCCTCCTCTTGGCTGGCGGAAGCCGTTCGGCGCGCGGCGTTCATTTACGGCAAGGACCGCCGCACGGCAACGCCAGCGCGCCTTTCAACTGAGTTGGTCCTCCGTAAATCGATCACGGGCGCCGTCAAAGTATTTGGCGAGCGCTTCCCTGAATGATTGTTCGGTCGGATCGGCCAATGCGAACAATGTCATGCAGGATTGAAACTTCAGGTCGTCAGGCGTTCCGAAAATCTGACGCGCCGTCCGGTTTCGCACGCCGTTGACCCAGTGCGTACACGCGGTCAGCCTCGGGCCAAGGATGGGATGGGCGAGGTAGCCGCGCGCCTCGTCGAGCGAGGAGATCGCATAGACTCGAGCGACATCGCTGCGTCCGAGCCCCGCAAGTTGCGGGAAGACGAACCACATCCAGTGGCTTTGCTTGCGCCCCGCCGTGAGTTCGGCGTGAACCTGCCGCATTAAAGGCTCTTGCGCCGAAACGAAGCGGGCAAGGTTGAAAGGGTCGGCCATCGTCGCGTTAAGGTAGGCGATGGGCGCCGCCGATCAAGGCGCCAATGGGCGGGAGCCGGCCGCGCCCGGCGTCAGCCCCTCCTCCACCACCGCCGCCCGCTCTCCACCAGCCACATCGCCACCAGCGCGCCGAGCAGCACGGCCAGCCCCGCAAAACCTTGCGCGAGCGGCCAGCGCGAGACGCCGATCAGCGCGCTGGCGCCGCTGCGCTTGACGCCGAGGAAGCCCGCGCCGGCGTAGATCGGGGACTCGCGCATCGCCAGCAGGCGCAGCGAGGCGGGGTCGCCGAGGCGGCGGGCGGAGCCGCCGGTCGCTTCCGTCAAGGCGCGCAGATGCTCGCTCGTCGACACGACTTCCTGGAATTCGAGCGGGTTCTCCGGGCCGACATTGACCAGCGCGATATGTTCGCCGTCGCTGGCGCGATAGAGGCCGTTGTCCTCGACATGCACGGTGGCGAGGGAAAGGCCCGGCTCGGCGGGCTTCAGCGCGAGCGGGCGCGCGGCGCCGTCGGGGCCGGTCAGGGTCGCGGGCGGAATGTCCGGCTTCAGGCTCTGGCGCACGACCGTGACGTCCTGGCCGTGAGCGCGGGCGCGCAGCGCCTCCTCTTCGAGTTCGGGCTCCTTCATCAGCCAATGCGCGAGCCGGCGCAGCAAGTCGAGATGCGGGCCGCCGCCGTCGTAGCCGCGCGCCCACAGCCAGATCTGGTCGCTGAGCAGCAGCGCGACGCGGCCCTTTTCGACCCGCGACAGCGCCAGCAGCGGCGTTCCCGTTCCCGCCTGCATGATATTGACGCCGCTCGTCAGCCGGGCGCCGATGGCGCGGAACCAGCCGCCCCAGGCTGGCGGGGTCGTCTCCGAGCCGGCCAGTCCGCGCGTCACCGGATGCTTGGCGCCGTCGGGCGAAATCTCGGGCCGGAACGCGCGCAAAACATCGTCGCCGGTCGGCCGCGCGGGCGAGATTTCACCCAGCGGCGTGTTGTAGAGGCCCTCCGGCGTCTCGAACTCGGGGCCGACCGCCAGCAGCAGCGCGCCGCCGTTGCGCACGTATCGCACGATATTGTCGAGATAGACCTGCGGCAGCACCGCCTGCGTCGAGTAGCGGTCGAAGATGATGAGATCGAAATCCTTGATCTTGCGGCCGAACAGATCGGCGACGGGGAAGGCGATCAGCGACAGTTCGTTGATCGGCGTGCCGTCGGTGCTCTTGTCCGGCGGGCGCAGGATGGTGAAATGGACGAGATCGACGTTGGCGTCCGATTTCAGCAGGTTGCGCCACATGCGCTCGCCGGGGTGCGGTTCGCCGGAGACCAGCAGCACGCGCAGCTTGTCGCGCACGCCGTCGATGGTGACGACCGCCTTGTTGTTGACGGCGGTGAGTTCGCCCGGCAGCGCCGCCACTTCCAGTTCGAAGATGTTGTCGCCGGCGTGGTCGATCGGGGCGGGGATGTCGATCCGCTCGCCGATCGTCGCCTCGCGGGTCGCCAGCGCCAGCCCGTCGCGCTTGACGGTGACAAGCGCCGGCTCGCCGTGATCGTCGCTGTCGAGCACGCGCAGCGCGATGGTCTGGCTCTTGCCGACGATGCCGAAGCGCGGCGCCTCGATCAGCTCCAGCCGCCGGTCGCGCTCGCCGGCGTGGCCGGTGATCAGCGCGTGCAGCGGCGCGCGGAAGCCGAGCGCCTCGGCCTTGGCGGGGATGTCGTGCACGATTCCGTCGGTGACGAGGATCGCGCCGCCGATCCGCTCGGGCGGCGTGTCGGCGAAGGCGCGGCCGAGCGCCGCGAACAGCTCGGTGCCCTTGTTGTCGGGGTCTTCGCGCGCGGTGTCGACGAAATGCGCCTCGACATTGTCCATCGCGGCGAGTTGCCTGGCGAGTTCCGCCCGCGCCGCCTCGGTTTGCGCCGCCCGCTCGCCGATGCGGTTGGAGCCGGAGCGGTCGAGCACCACGGCGACGACGTCCTTGAGCGGCTTGCGGTCCTCGCGCTTGAGCGAGGGGTCGGCGACGAAGAACAGCAGCAACAGCGCGACGAGGGCGCGCAAAGGCGCGGCGCGCGGCCGCATCCACGCGGTCAGGCCGACCGCCAGCGCGGCGGCGAGCGCCAGCGCGATGAAGGCCCAGGTCGGGAACTGCGGCGCGAGGCTGAGCGACCAGTCGTTCACCGCGCCAGCCTTTCCAACAGATCGCGCGCGTGCACCTGATCGGCTTTGTAATTGCCGGTCAGCGCGTACATCACCAGATTGACGCCGCCGCGCAGCGCCATCTCGCGCTGGCGCGGGCCGCCGGGCACCAGTGGATAGAGGGCGGAGCCGTCCTCACGCGCCGCCCAGCCGCCGGCGAGATCGTTGGAGGTGATGACGATCGGCGACACGCTGTCGCCGGCGCGCGCCGGGCGGTTGACGCGGTCTTTGGGGTCGATCGGCGGCAGCGCCTCGATCCAGGTCTGGCCGTTCTCGGTGCGGCCGACGAAGGTCTTGAGCAGGTAAAAGGTCTTGGTGACGACGTGGTCGCTCGGCACCGGCTCCAGCACCGGCACGTCGACGCCCTTGAGCAGCTTGCGCAGCCACAGCGTCGCCGGGCCGGGGCCGTCTTCGAGGCCGGAAGTCAGCGCGTCGCGGGTGTCGAAGATCACCGTGCCGCCATTGTGCATGAAGGCGGCGATGCGCGCGGCGGCGGCGGCCGAGGGCTGCGGCCGCCCGGCGGCCACCGGCCAGTAGATCAGCGGATAAAAGGCGAGTTCGTCCTTCGCCGGGTCGAGCGCGACCGGCTCCGACAGAGCGGCCGAGGTGCGCAGGTCGAGCGCGCGGGTGAGCTGTTCGAGGCCGAGGCGCGAGGTCTCGTCGACCTCGGCGTCGCCGGTCAGGACATAGCCGAGCCGCGTCGCAGTGGCGGCCTGAAGATCGGTGACGCTGGCCGCGCGCGCCTCGTGCGTCGGCGACAGCAGCAACGCCAGCGCCAGCGCCGCCGCGCCGCGCCAGCGCCACGACGCGCGCGACGGCGCGAGGCTCGCCACCGCGTCGACGAGGAAGCCGAGGAACGCCGCCAGCAGCAGCCAGGGCTTGAGGTCGAGCGGCGGCGCGGTGGTCAGACCGCCCCGGCGCATTGTCAGACCGGAATAGTCGGCGGCTTTCAGCGCCGTCCCCTCGGGCAGCGCGTTGAGCGCGGCGGCGCTTTCCGGCGCGCCGTAGAAGCCGGGGGGATGCTCGGCGTCGGCCGCGCCGGCGAAGCCCGGCGGCAGCGGCTTGGCGGTCGCCGGCGGCTCGGCCAGCGCGCCGAAACCGTCGAGCGTGCGCCACGGCGGCAGCGCCGCGCCCGCATGGGCGGCGCTAGCGCTCTGTGGCGCGGCGTTGGCCTGCGCGACGATGCGGCGCAGCATCTCGACGAACAGGCCGCTCAGCGGCAGGTTCGACCAGGTCGTGTCGGCGGTGACGTGGAACAGCACGACCAGCCCCTTGCCGCGCCGCGCGGCGGTGACCAGCGGCGTGCCGTCGGCGAGCCGCGCCCAGGTCTTGTCGGTGAGCCCCGGCCCCGGCTCGGCCAGCACCTGCCGCGTCACGGTCACTTCATCGGGCGCGGTCAGGCCGACGAACGGGCTCGGCGGCTCGAACGGCGCGATATGTTTGGGCGTCTCCCACGACAGGGCGCCGCCGAGCGTGCGGCCGCCGCTGCGCAGCGGGGTCGGGATCAGATCGTCGTCGGCGGCGACGGTGCGCGAGCCGGAGAAGCGGATCAGCACGCCGCCGCCTTCGACGAAAGCGACCACCTTGTCGCGATCCGGGCCGGCGAGGTTCATGTCGGCGATCGCCAGCGCGGAGGGTTGTTCAGCCAGCAATTCGGCGATCGGGTCGGCGACTCCCTGCTTGGGCGCGCGCACCTCGGCGAAGGGGCTAAGCGCCTTCTTGATGTAATAGGTCGGGGCCAACAGCGGCTCGGCGAGATCGGCGTTGCCGCCGGAGACGACCGCGACGCGGCGGCGCTTGGCGCGCTCGTCGACCAGCCAGACCGCGCCGGCGGCGGCTTCGCCGTCGATGGCGAGGCGGGAAATGTCGTTGCGCAGCTCGACCGGCAGTTCGAACCGCGCCTTGGCGGCGGTATTGCCGTCGAAATCGAACGCCGCCTCGCCGAGGCTGCGGCTGCGCGCATCATAGGCGCGAACCACCCCGCGCGCCCGCCCCGAGGGGCCGGCGCGGGCGAGCGAAACCTCCATCGCCGCCGGCAAGCTCTCCGCGCCGACGAGGGCGAGCGCGGTCTCCGGGTCGGCGGCGACTTCGACGGCGTGGCCGGCGAGCGCGCGCGCGAAATCGGCGCCGTCGCCGAAATCGAGCCCGTCGGCGATCCATAGCGTCTGCGTTTGCGGATGCGCGGCGAGGAAGGCGGCGATCGCGGCGCGGGCGGGGCCGCGCGGCGGCATATAGGACACCGGGGCGAGGGCGGCGAGTTTGGCGGCGACCGCCTCGCCCTCGCTGGCGGCGATCTCCTGGCCGCCGAGCGACAGCGGCGCGAGCGCCACCGGACGGCCGGCGCGCGCGGCGGCCTCGGCGCTCTCGCGCGCCAGCGCCAGCCGCCGC
>JAGWRL010000170.1 GCA_028876585.1 Pseudomonadota bacterium
CCGCCTGCGCCGAGGAGGTGCTGAAGCGCCTCGGCCTGCACTTCCGCACCGTCGTGCTCTGCGCCGGCGACATGGGGTTTTCCGCGCGCAAGACCTACGACATCGAGGTTTGGTTGCCGGGGCAGAACCGCTTCCGCGAAATCTCCTCCTGCTCGGTATGCGGCGATTTTCAGGCCCGCCGCATGAACGCGCGCGCGAAGGCGCCCGACGCCAAGGCGACGCGGTTTGTCCATACGCTGAACGGCTCGGGCGTCGCGGTCGGGCGCGCGCTGGTGGCGGTGATGGAGACCTATCAGGCGCCCGACGGGTCGATCGAAGTGCCCGAGGCGCTGCGCGCTTATATGGGCGGCATCGACCGGATCGAGCGCGCGGGATGACGAAGCGTTCAAGTTATGTTGACGCCGCCCCGCGCGCCTAGAGCCTCTTGCAATTGGATTGAGGCGCCCTTGTCATTCCCGCGAAAGCGGGAATCCAGGGGGGCGCACGTCGTCTGCTCCTGGGTCCCCGCTTTCGCGGGGACGACAGGCGAACTGCGATTCCAGTCAACCACCGTGTGCTCTTGGCTCGCGCGCGGCGGAGGAGTATATTAAAAATTGTAGAGTTCAGGAGGGAACGATGAAAAAGTTTTCTGCTGCTACCTTGGCCATCGCGATGCTGGCTTCCACCTTGGCGATCTCGCCCGCCGACGCTCTGGGCGGCTGCGGTCCCAATCGTCATCGCAATTATCACGGCTATTGTGTCTGGGGCGGCCAAAATCAAGCTTGGTGCCTGCGCCACACCGGACATACCGCCTATCGCGGCCCCTACGGCACGCGGGTCTGCCCGCATTGAAGCGATCCGTCTGATTTTCGCCCGACGCCTTCGGCGGGTCGCGTCATCGCCGGAGGCGGTTCAGCGGCTCGCCGGGCCGGCGACGACGGCGCAATCGTCGCGGCCGCCCCATTCCGCCCACGAGCCGTCGTAGAGGCCGGCGAAATCGCCGCCCGCTTCTTCGAGCGCCAGCGCTACGATGGCGGCGCTGACGCCCGAGCCGCAGGTCGTCATCACCGGCCGCGCCAGGTTCACGCCGTGGGCGGCGAAAATCTCCGCCAGCGCCGCTTTCGGCTTCAACTGGCCGTGCTCCAGCAATTCGCCGTAGGGCAGGTTGAGCGCGCCCGGCATATGGCCGCTTTTCAGGCCGGGCCGCGGCTCCGGCGCGCGGCCCTCGAAACGGTCGGCGGGGCGGGCGTCGACCACTTGCGCCGAGCCGTCCGCCAGCGCCGCCTTGACCTCCGCGAGTTCGGCGATCTCGGCGTCGACGGGGTGGGGCGTGAACCGCGCGGGCTTCGGGTTCGCCTCGCCGGTTTCGAGCGCGCGGCCCTCGTGCGTCCATTTCGGCAGGCCGCCGGCGAGGATCTTCACCTCGCCCGCGCCATAGGCGCGCAAAGTCCACCACACCCGCGCGGCGGCGAACAGCCCGAGCGAATCATAGATCACGAAACGCATCCCGTCGCCGAGGCCGAGTTCGCCCATCGCCTGGGCGAAGGTCTCGGGCTTGGGCAGCATGTGCGGCAGGCCGGTCGATACGTCGGCGATGGTGTCGATGTTGAAGAACACCGCGCCGGGGATGTGGCCGGCGCGGAATTCGGCGTCGCCCTTGCGGGCGGTGGTGGGCAGGTGCCAGGAGGCGTCGATCACGCGCAAGCCGGGATCGCCGAGATGGGCGTCGAGCCACTCGGTCGAGACGAAATTGGCGTGGTTCATTTGGCTTCCCGTTCGACCCGCGTCCAGCCGTTGAGGCCGAGCCGCTCCTGCGGCAGATAGGCGCCTTTATAGGCCATCTTGCGCGAGCCATCGACCCAATAGCCGAGATAGACATGCGGCAGGCCGAACCGGCGCGCCTTGGCGATGTGGTCGAGGATGACATAGGCGCCGAGCGAACGCTTGGCCAGCGCCGGATCGTAGAAGGAATAGACCAGCGACAGCCCGTCGGCGAGCCGGTCGGTCAGGCAGGCGGCGACCAGCGGCCCCTCGCCGCGCCCGTTGATCGCGGTGTCGGGGCCGCGCCGGCGATATTCGGTGACGATGGTGTCGATGTGGCTGTCCTCGACCATCATCGAGAAATCGAGCACCGACATGTCCGCCATGCCGCCGTCGGGATGGCGGGCGTCGAGATAATCGCGGAACAGCGAAAACTGCTCCGGGCTCGGCTTCGGCCCGGTGATCACGCCGATCAGATCCTCGTTGTGGCGCAGGATGCGGCGCTGGGTGTCGCTGGGCTCGAACTCGTCGACCAGCACCCGCACCGAGACGCAGCCGCGGCAGTTCTCGCAGGCCGGCCGGTAGGCGATGGTCTGCGAGCGGCGAAAGCCGGTCTGGGTCAGCATGTCGTTGAGCGCGGCGGCGCGCTTGCCGACGAGATGGGTGAACACCTTGCGCTCCACCATGCCCGGCAGATACGGGCAGGGCGAGGGCGCCGTGAGGTAGAATTGCGGAGCGTCGCGAACCTCACGCGTCAAAACAGTCTCTCCAGGCACAGCACGCTGGGAGTGAAGCTAGTCCGGATCGGTTAACGCGGAAATGGCCTCGCGGAAATTTTTTCGGGGCCCCCGCTCAGTGACGCCGCGTCACCACGATTCCGGACAGGATGTCGTGCAGGAAACGCTTGTCGGAATCGACCAGCGTCACCAGAAACACCAGCGGGAAGAACCAGCTGATGTAGAAGAACGCCCCGTGCGCGGCGGCGTTGAGGAACGGGACCGGCGCGCCGCTGTCGTGCATCTTCACTTCGAGGTCCATCGCCCGCATCCCCGGCGTCGCCTGACGCGGGCCGGACATGGTGACGCCGCTGTAGAAGAAGGCGACGATCGGCCACAGCGGCGGCAGGAAGAAAAACGACAGCCCGAGGGTGAGCACCAGCAGCAGCACGTAGATCAACGTCGCGATCACGCTGACGGCGACGAAATCGAAGCACAAAGCCATCAGCCGGCGCGTGCGCACGCCTTCGAGCGCGGCGCGGGCGGGCGCGTAGAGATAAGCCTGGGACATGCGAGCCCTCCTGCGAGCATGGCGCAATGTGGCGTGCGAAAGCGGCGCCATCAAGCCCAACGGCGGCCGGAATTTTCGCGCGCCCCGAGCAGCCCGCCCGGCCGCAGCGCCAGCAGCAGCGCGAGCAGGGCGTAGCTCGCCACGTCGCGGTATTCGATCGGAAACATCGCCGACCACACAGCCTCGAAGCCGCCGAGCAGCAGGCCGCCGATCAGCGCGCCGGGAATCGAGCCGATGCCGCCGAGAATGGCGGCGACCAGCGCCTTGAGGCCGAGCGGGGCGGCCGATTCATAGCCGACCGCGCCATAGAACATCGTCATCACGAAGCCGGCCAGGCCCGCGAGCGCGCTCGCCAGCGCAAACGTCTTGAGAAACACGGCGGCGGGGTCGACGCCGAACAGCGCGGCGGCGAAGCTGTCGTCGGCGTAAGCGCGCCAGTCGCGGCCAAACCGGCTCCAGCGCATCGCGACGATCAGCGCCAGACCGGCGACGAGCGCCACCGCGGCGGAAAACAGCGAATCGGCCGAGGTGGTGACGACGAAATCGCCCGCCCGCGCCACGCCGAACGGCGCGTTGAGGATCGGCGCCACCCAGTTCGGCGTCGCCCCCTGCGTCAGCCGCAGCAATTCGCTGAGGAAAATGGCGAGGCCGACACTGGCGACCAGCGTCTGCTGGCCGGGCGCCTCGCGCAACGGGCCAAGCGCCGTCACGCCGCTGACCACGCCCCAGCCGGTCGCCACCGCGACGCCGAGCGCGGCGGCGCTCAGCAGGACATAGGCCGGCGGCGCGCCGAGCCACAGCGTCGCGCCGAACGCCGCGCCATAGCCGCCCGCCGCCGCCAGCGCGCCGAAGGCGAGGTTGATGCGCCCGACCAGCCCGTAGATCAGCGAATAGGCCGCCGCCAGCAAAGCGTAGATCGCCGTCGACGGCAGCGCGTTGAGCGCCTGTTGCAGCGCATAGGCCGCGCGCGGCGACACGCGCGGCAGCGCCTCGATGCGGCCGAGCGGCGCGGGATCGGCGGCGCGCCCGTCCGGCGTCGCCAGCCAGAACCGGATGAGGAAGTAGAGGCGCGGCGCGCTGAGCGGCGCGCCGTCGAGGCTCAGCGAGATCAGCTCGGTCGAATGCAGCGGCCTGCCGGGGCGGCGAAAGCGGCATTGGGCGAGATGGCGCGGCCCGTCCGCCGCCGTGCGATAGGCGACGCTGACGCCGCGCCCGTCCTCGTCCTCGCGCTGGGCGTCGATCGTCAGCGCCGCGTCGGGCGGGCTCAGCGCCGGCAGCGCCATGCGGCAGAGCCGGGCCTGATCGGTCTCCAGTTCGCGCGCGCAGGAGACGAGCGCCAGCGCCAGCAGCAGGGCGCAGAGGGCGCGCTTCATGCGCGCGCCCGCTCGGCGAAGCGCTTCTGCTTGGCGCGGTTGCCGCACACCTGCATCTCGCACCAGCGGCGGCGGCCGTTGCGGCTGGCGTCGTGAAACAGCCAGCCGCACAGGTCGCCGGGGCATTGC
Organism: Pseudomonadota bacterium; assembly: GCA_028876585.1. The sequence continues at coordinate 4,530 of JAGWRL010000170.1, forward strand.
CGGACGCGGCCGCAATCGGCGCTTTGCAGCAGTTTTAGCGCCGACAGGCAGATCGGGCCGAGGGTCGCCTCGATCGGGTGTTCGCGCGCCCGCCACGACCAGCCGTAGCGGCCGCCCTGCGGCGCGAGCCGGGCGCGCGCGAGGGCGGCGAGATGGAC
>JAGWRL010000171.1 GCA_028876585.1 Pseudomonadota bacterium
CGCCCAGCGACATCGCGGCCGCCATGGCGAGAATCGCGTTGCCTCGCTCTACGGCGGCCAAGCCGTACACTTCGGAAAAATACGGCCCCGCCCACAGACCGCGTTCGGCGAGAATGACAGAATAGCTTACGGCCGTCAGCGGCAGAATCGGCCAAAGCGCCGGGATCGACAACGCGGAGACGATCCCGCGCCACAACCCGGTCGAACCATGTTCATGCAGCGGCGGCGGATCCTTGATCAGAAGATAAATCGCAATCGTCGACGCGGCCGTAGCCGCTGCGATGGCCAGCATGGCCGCGCGCCAACCAATCGCGCTCGCGGCCCAGGCCATCGGCGAGGCGGCAAGCAGGTTGCCCGCGGAGCCCAGGCCCAGCAGCGCGGAACCATACGCGGCAAAACTATGCGGCGGGTAGACACGGCCGAAGAAGTAGATCGCGCCCATATAGATAGCGCTGCAACCAACGCCGATGAGGGCCATCGCCACATCGAGTTGCCACGCGCTGGTCGCACGCGCGAACAACGTGGAGCCAAGGATCGCAAAGAGCATCAGTCCGGAGACGGAGCGCCTCGGCCCAAGGGTATCGAGCGCCCACCCCACCGGAAATTGCATCGCGACGAAACCAGCGATCCAAAACGCTTGCAAATTGCCGAGCGCCAACGGGTCGAGCCCCAGCTCGCGCGAAAATTCCGGGGCGATCACCGCGAGGAAGGCGCGATAGAATTGGCTTAGCGCGTAAGCGAAGAGAAAGGTCAGAAATGGCTTCACCGCGGCGCGTCCCCTTCGGGCGCTTGTCGTGCCCGCCGCGCCAATCAGTAAAGCATCACGCTTGGCGCCGCCAGTCCGCGCGCCAACGCGGGAAGCCCACTCGCGTTCCCCACTTCAAAGTTCGGCATAGATTGGAAAGCGCTCCGTCAATGCGCGAACCTTGGCCCGCGTCGCCGCCTCCGCTCCAGCGTTGGCGGCCTCGTCCGCGACCGTCAGGCCCGCCAGCGTCTCCGCGATCAAAGCGCCAACCTCGCGAAATTCCGCGACGCCAAATCCACGCGTCGTCGCCGCGGGCGCGCCTAAGCGCAAACCGGAGGTGATGGTCGGCTTCTGCGGATCGAAAGGCACGCCATTCTTGTTGCAGGTGATATGCGCGCGACCGAGCGCCGCCTCCGCGGCCTTGCCGGTCAGCCCCTTGCCGCGCAGATCGACGAGCAAGAGATGATTGTCGGTGCCGCCGGAAACTATGCTGAAGCCACCGGCTTTCAGCGTGTCCGCCAGCGCACGCGCGTTGTCGACGACCGCCCGGGCATAAGCGCGGAATGTTGGCTGCAACGCCTCGTGGAAAGCGACCGCCTTGGCGGCGATCGCATGCATAAGCGGACCGCCTTGCAGGCCCGGGAAAACGGCGGAATTGATCTTCTTGGCCATAGCTTCGTCATTGGTCAGCACAAGACCTCCGCGCGGCCCGCGCAAAGTCTTGTGCGTCGTCGAGGTGACGACATGCGCATGCGGAAAGGGCGAGGGATGGGCGCCGCCGGCGACAAGGCCGGCGAAATGCGCCATGTCGACCATGAAATACGCGCCGACAGCGTCGGCGATGGCGCGAAAGCGTGCGAAATCCCAATGGCGGGAATATCCGGACCCACCGGCGATGATAACTTTCGGCATGTGCTGATGTGCGAGGCTTTCGACCTGGTCCATGTCGATGAGCTGATCCTCGCGACGCACGCCGTAGCTGACGACCTGAAACCATTTGCCGGACATGTTGGGCGGCGCGCCGTGGGTGAGATGACCGCCCGCGGCGAGGTCCAGGCCCATGAAGATGTCGCCGGGTTTCATCAACGCGAGGAACACAGCTTGATTGGCTTGACTGCCAGAGTTTGGTTGAACATTGGCGAAGCCGCAATCGAACAGCTTGCAGGCGCGTTCGACCGCAAGTGTCTCCGCGAGATCGACGAACTGACAACCCCCGTAGTAGCGGCGACCCGGGTAGCCCTCGGCATATTTGTTAGTCATCACCGAGCCCTGCGCTTCGAGCACCGCTCGCGAAACGATGTTTTCGGAGGCTATCAACTCGATCTCATCGCGCTGCCGACCGAGTTCGAGCGCGATCGCTTTTGCGATCTCCGGATCTCGTTTGGCGAGCGAACCTGTGAAGAAGTCGTCAGTGGCGTCAACCGTTCGCGAAGCGACGTTCATGGCGTTTCCCTTTTCAGCATTCAACCCAATTGACGGCGAGACCGCCCAGGGAGGTTTCCTTGTATTTGTCGTGCATGTCGGCTCCGGTCTGGCGCATCGTGGCGACGACCTGATCGAAGCTGACCTTGTGGGCGCCGTCGCCGTGCAGCGCCAAAGACGCCGCGTTGACGGCCTTGACCGCGCCGAACGCATTGCGTTCGATGCACGGGATTTGCACGAGCCCGTTCACGGGATCGCATGTCATCCCCAGGTGATGCTCCATCGCAATCTCGGCCGCGTTCTCGATCTGCGCGTTGCTGCCGCCCAAGGCCGCCGCGAGCCCCGCCGCCGCCATCGAACAGGCGACGCCGACTTCGCCCTGACAACCGACCTCGGCGCCGGAAATCGAGGCGTTCATCTTGAACAGCGCGCCGATGGCCGTCGCGGTGAGTAGAAAGGTCTCGATCCCTTCGGGTGACGCGCCGGCGCAGAAATCTCGATAATACCTCAGCACGGCCGGCACTACGCCCGCCGCACCGTTGGTCGGCGCGGTGACCACGCGACCGCCCGCGGCGTTCTCCTCATTGACGGCTATGGCGAAGACGCTGAGGAAATCCACGATTTCATGCGCCGGGCGATCATTCACGAGACGGTCGGTTGTGAGACGTTGATGAATAGTCGGCGCGCGCCGTTTGACTTTCAGCCCGCCCGGCAATTCGCCGGCAGTCGAGAGGCCGCGGTCGATACAAGCGAACATGGCGTCGGCGACGCGCCATAAGTTTATGCGCACGTCGTCGAGGCTACGCGAGGCAGCTTCGTTCTCGCGGATCATGGCGGCGATCGACAGCCCGTGCCGCTCACCGAGGATCAGCAATTCCCGGGCGTTGGAAAACGAATAGGGCGCCGCGCCATGTGCGGCCGGAGGCGCGCCGAGTTCGTCCTCGCGGATCACGAAGCCGCCGCCGGTAGAGCACCAGCGTTCTTCCCTCAGACAGGCTCCATTCTCCCCAAGAGCCGCGAAGCGCAGCGTATTGGGATGACGCGGCGGACGAGTCAGCTTGTCGAACTTGAAATCCCGCGCCGCATCAAAATCAATCGATTTGCGTCCGTCCAGGACAAGACGCCGCTCATCACGGACGCGGGCGAGCAGAGCCTCCGCGTAATCAGGATCGACGCTCTCCGGCTTTTCGCCTGACAAGCCGAGGATGATGGCGCGGTCCGTCGCATGACCCGCGCCCGTCCAGGCGAGCGAGCCATAAAGCGTGACTTCAACGCCCGCGATATCCGACAGATCGCCCGCGACAAACGAAACCGCCGCTTTCATCGGCCCGACCGTATGCGACGACGACGGGCCGACGCCAATCTTGAAGAGATCGAAAGCGCTGATCATCGCGAGGCTACCAAGTCAGAGCGAGGCATTGTCGTCGCGCGCGGCTTCGAGCAGCGCCCTGACATAGGGGGCAAAGGACCGCCAGACTTCGACGCGAAAGCTCTCCGACTGCTGCCTCCACAATATAATTTCGGTCTTTTCGAATATCGTTCGCGTGACGGCGCCCACGGGGAAGGCGGCGAGAGAGAGATCCAGCGGCACGCCCGCGTTGAGAAGCCGTTCCGCGCCCTTCCCCTCGACAGTCAGCGCGGTTTGACGATGCGAGATGTCGACGAGCGAATGGTGGACGTCGCCGAGCGCGGCTTCCAGTTTCGCGATACGAGCGGCGCTCTCCGCCTCGGGCGCGATCAGCAGCCATTCGTCGGGACCGAGCCAGAGCGCCGCGCGGTCGCCGACAGCGTTCGACCTGCACGGAATCGTCGGGATCGCGACGCCGAAAGCTTCGCCCGCCTTCGCGACAGCATCCGCGCCGCGCAGCAACAATCGGGTCGCGGCGGAGGCCGCCGTCAATTCGACTCCGGCGACGGGCGTTGGCGAGAGACCGCAGATCGGCGCCTCACGCGCCTGGGAAAGATCAAGCATCGAGGCGCGCTCCCTTGGGATCGAAGAAGATGGGTTCGACGACTTTGACGGCGATCGGTCCGCTCGCCATCGGCGCGAACAGGGTTTCGCCGATCCGCGCGCGGCCATTCGCGATCATCGCCAAAGCGATCGATCGGCCGAGCGTCGCGCTGTCATAGGCCGAGGTGACATGGCCGAGGGCGGGCGTCCCCCGCTTGGGGGCGGCTTCCGCCGTGATCTGCGCGCCCTCTTCGAGGACCGTGGCGGGATCATCGGTCAGTAGACCTATGAGTTGCTTGCGATTGGGCGCGACGAGGTCGGGACGGCGCAGCGAACGCTTGCCGACGAAATCGCGTTTCGCCTTGCCGATCGCCCAGTCAAGCCCGAGGTCCGACGGGGTGACCGTGCCGTCGGTTTCCTGACCGACGATGATGTAACCCTTCTCGGCGCGCAACACGTGCATCGTCTCGGTGCCGTAGGGCGTGAGGCCGTGCGGCTTGCCGGCCGCGAGGATCGCGTCCCAAACGGCGGGGCCGAAATCGGCGGGGACATTGACCTCGAAGCCGAGTTCGCCGGTGAAGCTGACGCGGAACAACCGCGTCGGCACGCCGCAAATTGCGCCCTCGCGCAGGCTCATATGCGGCATGGCGGCGGCGGACAAGTCGATGCCCGCGACCAACGGCGCGAGGATTTCGCGCGCCTTCGGGCCCTGCACCGCGATCACGGCCCATTGCTCCGTCGTCGACGTCAACCAAACTTTCAGGTCGGGGAATTCCGTCTGCAAATAGTCTTCCATATGGGCGAGCACACGCGGCGCGCCGCCCGTTGTTGTCGTCACGTGAAAGCGATCGCTCGCCATGCGGCCGATGACGCCGTCGTCGATGACGAAACCGGCTTCGTTCAGCATCAAGCCATATCGGCAACGCCCCACGCCGAGTTTGGCCCAGGGGTTGGTATAGAGCCTCTCCATGAACTCGGCGGCGTCGCGACCCACCACTTCGATTTTCCCGAGCGTCGTCGCGTCGAAAGCGCCAGCGCCGTTGCGTACCGCCAGACATTCGCGATTGACCGAAGCGTGCATGGATTCGCCTGATTTTGGGAAATACCAGGCCCGCTTCCACTGCCCGACGTCCTCGAACACGGCCCCCAAAGCTTCGGCCTTCGCGTGCATCGGCGTGCGGCGGATGGGATCGAAGAGATCGCCGCGCGAAAGGCCGGCGAAAGTGCCGAACGTGACCGGGGTGAACGGCGGGCGAAAAGTCGTCAAGCCAACTTCGGGAATCGATTTATCAAGAACGCTTGCGGCGATCGCGAGGCCGTTCATATTCGATGTCTTACCCTGGTCGGTCGCCATGCCAGTGGTGGTGTAGCGCTTGATGTGCTCGATCGAGCGCATGCCCTCTCGAACGGCGAGCTTGATGTCCTTGGCGGTGACGTCGTTCTGGAAATCGACGAACGCCTTGACCCTTTGGGGATCGCGGGTATGTGGCGTCGCGCCGTGGAAGCCGCCGGAGGCCGCGACGGCGTCCGAGACCGTGAAGACGCGTTCGCTGCGCGTCCCCGCCGCCAAAGCGCCCGCACGATGACCTTCAGCGAGTGCGGCGGCGAGTTCGAACACGCCGTTGCAGGCGCCGGCGGATCTCTCAGCCTGCGCGGAAACGCCTGGGATATATATTTGACGCGCGACGTCGAAGCTCAGTTTGCCGCGCGATTGCGAGAAAAGATGCACCGCGGGCGTCCAACCGCCCGCCATGAGGACTAAATCGCAGGCGACGGTCGGGCCGGGTTTGGTTGAGCCATCGACGCCCACGGCGCAAAAACTCACGCCGCTGACGCGCGCGCGGCCGGATACGCCGGATACCGACGTCGCGAATTGTATTGGCAGCCCGGCGGCCCTCGCGAGCGATAGACCCGGCCCTTCGGGGGAACGTCGGATGTCGGCGATCGCGACGATCTTGACGCCGGCTCCATGCAGATCGAGCGCCGCTGAATACCCCGTGTCGTCGGCGGCGAACACGACCGCCCGTTCGCCGGGCTTGGCGCCATAGCGATTGAGGTAGGTGCGTGCGGCCGAGGCGAGCATGACGCCCGGCCTATCATTGTCGGGAAACACGAGCGGGCGTTCGGTCGCGCCCGCGGCGAGAACGACCTGCTTCGCCCGAACCTTCCAAAGCCGTTCACGCGGCGCGCGAGCGTCGGGTGCGGCGATGTGCTCGGTCACGCGTTCGGCGAGCCCCAGGAAATTCTGCGCGTAATAACCAAAAGCCTGGGTGCGCGGCAGCAACGTGACGTTCGCGTTTGCCTTCAGCCGCGCCATCGCCGCGGCGACCCAGTCGCTCGCGGACACGCCATCGATCTTCGCCGCGGCTTCATCGAGCAGCCCGCCCCCCATCTCCGCCTGTTCGTCGGCGAGGATCACGCGCGCGCCAGTGTCCGCGGCGGCAAGGGCCGCGGCCAACCCGGCCGCGCCGGCTCCCACAACGAGCACGTCGCAGAACGCGTAGTGCTGCGCGTAATGGTCGGGGTCAGGTGCGCTTGGCGCGACGCCCAGGCCGGCCGAGCGACGGATGATGGGCTCGTAGATCGACTTCCACGCCGCCGCCGGCGCCATGAAAGTCTTGTAGTAGAAGCCGGAGCTGAAGAGCCCCGCGGGAACGAAGTCGTTGACGACGCCGACATCGAAGGCGAGCGAGGGCCAGCGGTTCTGGCTTCGCGCGACGAGGCCATCGTAAAGCTCGACTTGCGTCGCGCGCAGATTCGGGGCGGTGCGTCCGGCTCCGCGGTCGACATCAACCAGCGCGTTCGGCTCCTCGGCGCCGGCGGCGAGGAAACCGCGCGGACGATGATATTTGAACGAGCGGCCGACGAGATGGACGCCATTGGCGATCAAGGCCGCGGCCAGCGTGTCGCCGCGATACCCTCGATAGCTCTTGCCGTCGAAAATGAAGTTGATCGGCGTGGCGCGATCGATTCGGCCGCCTTGGGTCGTGCGCAGGGACGGGCTCATCGGGTTCCCTCCGGACGCGGCTCGCCCGCTTTGTAGGTGCATTCGATCTTGTCGGTCACGGTGTCGCGCACGCTGTTGAAGATGCGGCCGCAACCGTTGGCGTGACGCCAGCGCTCGGCGTGAAGTCCTTTAGGATTGGCGCGGAAATAGAGGTGCTTCGCCCAATCCTCGTCGGAGATCGTCTCGGGATCGGCGGCGCGAACGACATGCGCCTGGCCCGCGTAGCGGAACTCCAACTCGGGCCGATCCATTTCGCAATAGGGACAATGAATGAGCAACATGGCGTGACCTCAGTGCGCGACGGCGGCGGCGGCGGCTTCGTCGATCAGACGGCCAGTGCGGAACCGATCCAGGGTGAAGGGGGCGGCGATGGGATGCGGCTCGCCCGTGGCGACCGTATGCGCGAACACATGGCCCGATCCTGGTGTCGCCTTGAAGCCGCCGGTGCCCCAGCCGCAATTGACGAACAGTCCGGGCGCCGGCGTTTTGCCGATGATCGGCGAACGGTCGGGCGTGACGTCGACGATGCCGCCCCAGTTCCGCAACATGCGCAGGCGACGCACCACCGGGAACAGTTCACAGATGGCGTCGAGCGTGTGGCTCGCGATGTGCAAACCGCCAGTCTGCGAATAGGATGTGTAGGCGTCGGTGCCCGCGCCAATCACCATCTCGCCCTTGTCGGACTGCGACATGTAGGCGTGAATGGTGTTGGACATCACCACGCAGGGCATGATCGGCTTGACCGGCTCCGAGACGAGCGCCTGAAGGGGATAGCTCTCCAGCGGCATCTGAACGTCCGCCATGCCCATGACGACGCTCGTGTGGCCAGCGGCGGCGACGCCGATTTTCTTGGCGCTGATGACGCCGCGCGTCGTCTCCAGGCCCGTGACGGCGCCGTCCGGGCCGCGCCGTATCGCCTTGACTTCGCAATTCTGGATAATGTCGACCCCTAGAGCCGAGGCCGCGCGAGCGTAGCCCCAGGCCACCGCGTCATGTCGGGCGGCGCCGCCGCGCCGTTGCAACGCCGCGCCGACGATGGGATAGCGCGTCTTGCCAATGTTTAGGATCGGGCAGAACGCCTTCGCATCCTCGGCGGAAAGCCATTCGTTGTCGATGCCCGCAAGGCGATTGGCGTGAACATGCCGTTTGAACACCTGCACGTCGTGGACATTATGCGCCAGCATCATCACGCCGCGCGGCGAATACATCACGTTGTAATTGAGATCCTGGCTGAGACCCTCCCAGAGTTGCATCGCGTGTTCGTAAAGCGCCTCCGACTCCTCCCAGAGATAATTGGAGCGGATAATGGTGGTGTTGCGCCCGGTGTTGCCGCCGCCCAACCAACCTTTTTCGACGACCGCGATGTTCCTAAGTCCATGTTCCTTGGCCATATAATAAGCGGTCGCGAGCCCATGTCCGCCCGCGCCGACGATAATGGCGTCATAGCTTGCTTTGGGCTCCGGCGAACGCCATTGCTCGGGCCATCCCGTATTGCCGGCGAAAGCCTGGCGAAGCAGGTTCACAAACGAAAAGCGCATGGCGTGTCCTCGACCTTGATTGCAAGCATGACGCATGGACCCGATCCGATGCGAGTAGAATCGCGCCATTTCGCGAGGACGATATCGCTGGCGGTCTCGACTTCGCGCGGCGCCGAACCCGCTCCGCATGTTTCCTGCGCTAAGGTCGCCCTATAGCGTCCGCCAATCAGACATGCTCCGGTGCGAGCCCCCCTCGATCGAAGGCGGTCGCTTGCGCCAGTTCGACGGCGAGCGTCCGAGCATTTTTCGGAACTCGCGGCTGAAATGCGCCCCGTCGACGAATCCCGTTTGTGTCGCGATGTCGGCCACCGGGCGTTCGGTTCGCTCCAACATCCAGCGGCCAGCCTCCAGTCGCATCCCTCGATAGGTCGCCGAGGGACCTCGACCGAGTTCGGCGCGGAATAGTCGGTCGAGCTGACGAACGCTGGCGCCGACGCGGTCGGCGATATCGGCGATGGGCAGCGGATCGGCGATGTTTTGTTCCATTAGCAGCGTCGCGCGGCGCACTCGGGCGTCCGATCCGCTGGGCACGCCGGGGGGCGCTGGTTGCGTGGTGGTCGCCGCGCGTGGGTTGTCGAACAAGAGAACGTTGAGGCTCTTGCGAGCCGCCGCATGCGCGACATGCTTGTCGACCAGCGTCGCCGCGAGATCCGCGGCGCCCGCGCCCCCGGAACAGGTGACGCGATCGCCATCGATCAGAAAGATGCGATCCGAAACCGGAACGACATCGTCGAATTCCTCGGCGAGATCGTGATGATGGTACCAGCTCACGCAGCAGCGTCGGCCGTGCATGAGGCCTGCTCGCGCGAGAATGAACGATCCCGTGCAGATGCCGACGAGGGTGACGCCTTTCGCGGCGGCGTCGCGCAAATACGCCTCGGCGGATGCATCGATCTGCGAGCCCTGATGCAGCAGTCCGCCAACGACCACGACATAGTCGAAGCCCTTGGGGTCCAGCAATCCGCTTTGCGGTTGAATCTCAAGGCCGCAACTGGCGCGCAGCGGCTGCCCCGTCGACGACATGACTGTCCAGCTGCAATGGATGGGTCGCGAGCCGTCCCCCTCGTCCGCCGCGAGACGCAACGTGTCCACGAACACCGAGAAAGCGGTCAGCGTGAAATGATTGGCGAGAACGAACCCGACGCGCAACCGCGCATTGGATGCAGCGGCGGCAGTGGATGATCTTTTCAATCCGCGAACCAATGCAGCCATCCCCTCGAAGCGTGCGGCTCACCATATTCGATGAAGCGCGTCCCGGAACGCCTTGGCCGCTTTCATCGGACCGATGGAGTGAAACAACGACGGCCCAAGGCCGATCTTGAAAAGCTCGAAAACGCTGATCACTGTTTTCTCAGTTCCCGCCGCCGCTGAGCTTGTCGTCCCGTCGCGCCGCCACGCGCTACGAAAAGACCGCCCGAGATTATCGGACGGTCTTTATCCTCGCTCCAATCGTCCTGTGGGTGAGACAAGTTCAGCTCAGCCTGGTCCAGGCGCGTGAAACGTCGATTCAGCCCCTTGCTTCAAGTTCCGTGCGCTTGGCTCGGGTGGCTTCCAAGTTTACGCTTTCGCTATCGAGTTGGAGAACTACGCCGTAGACGTTGAGCGCGTTCTCCGCGGTACAGAACCCATCCAGCACATCGTCGAGCACTTTCTGCGGATCACGCTCCAGCGGGCTACCATAACCGCCGCCGCAGGGGCTGTAGTAAGCCATCACATCGTCCTTCTTCACGGCAAGGCCGTGAAACTTGGAATGCATCGACCGTACTTCGCCGCCATTGACGTTGTAAATGTCACACTTGCCCAAAGCGCCCGCCTTGCCGCCGAAAACGCCCCACGGAACGTTGGTGTGACGCTCGGATTCGTGGGTGATGATGCCGTCGGTTAGTATACGCTGCGCCTTGACCACGCCGATACCCCCGCGGAAACGGCCGGCGCCAGGGGCTACGTCGTCACGCAATTCATACCGTTCACAAATCATTGGGAGATGCATCGCGAGGTCTTCAAGCGGATTGTTCCGGGTGTTCGCCATGAGGTTGTCGATCGAGTCCGGTCCGTCACTTTGTGGCCGTCCGCCGTAGGCGCCCTCGTTAACTTCGAGGAACACCCAGTAATTTCCGTCCGGCCGCACCCCGGCGTAGGACGCAAAGGAAATTGAAGCCGAGGAACCTGCGATGATCTCTTCCGGGAGCACCGGCGCCATGGCCTTCATGATGAGATCAATCATGTAATTGCATTGGGTAAAGCGCGCTTCAGCCGAAGCGGGCGCCTCAGGATTGAAAATCGAACCCTTGGGGGCAATAACCTTGATTGGTCGAAAGCTCCCCTGGTTCGATGGCACGCGCGAGGCGCTCGTCGCGGTGTCGAGCAGGAGTTTGCGGAATGCGGCAAAGGCCGCGACCTTCGTCGAGCCTTCGAAAGGCACGTTGTAGGCTGTGGGAGTCTGTGGGGCGGAGCCGGTCAGGTCCACCTCGATACTGTCGCCGATGACGCGGACGCAAACCTTCACGGTTAAGCGCTGGCCGCGGTTGCGGCCGTCGTCATCGAGCCAGCCCTCGGCGCGATATTCGCCGTCGGGAATGGCCGCGATCCGCTGGCGCAGCATCGACTCGGAATAATCCATGAGCTGGTTGCAGGCATCGAAAACCAGGTCCTTGCCATAGCGGTCGAGAAGCTCCTTGAACCGCTTGACGCCCAGCCGGGCCGAGGCGATTTGCGCTTCGATGTCATCCACGAGCTGCCGTGCGGCGCGGCTGTTGCGACGGATGAAGTTCCAGATCGTCTCGTTGCGCTTGCCCTTCCGGTAGAGCTTGGCGCCGGCGAACAGCATCCCCTCGGCGTAGACATCGGGCACGTCGATGATCAGGCCGGGCGTCGCCGCGCCGATGTCGATGTGGTGCGCGGTGTTGGCGGAATAGCCCACCAACTCGCCCTCGTAGAAGATCGGAATCACAATGGCCAGGTCCGGGCTGTGCGAGGCGCCGTAATATGGGTGGTTGTGCACCACCACGTCATCCTCATACCATTCGCCATCATCCAGGCTTTCCTTGATGCCGGCGAGATAGCCGGGGATCGAGCCGATGTGCATCGGCGTCGATTCCGATTCGCACAAAGTGTTGAAGTCCCGGTCGAACAGCCCCGCGCCCAGATCCTCCGACTCCCGGATGATCGAGGAGAAGGACATGCGGAACAGCACATGCGCCATTTCCTCGGCGATGGTCTCGATCGAGCCGCGGATAACCTGCAGTGTGATCGGGTCGATCTTCGTCGCTTTTGCCATGTTGTCCTCCCCCTACGCTTTGGTCAGCCGCATGCTGCCGTGATCCAGAACCTCGGCATTGTAACCGGGCGGCAGAAGCGTCGTGGAATTGTGCTGAATGATGATCGCCGGACCATTCACCTTAGTGCCCGCGCCCAGTTTGCCACGATCAAGACGCGGCGTCTTATGGCTCGTCCCGTCGTCGAACACGGTATCGCGTTCGTACAAGAAGGCGCGTTGCACATCATCCTTCGCACCCTTGGCGATCTTGGGCAGTTCGAGATGCCGCACTGCGGCGGTGGCTATGACGCGGATGTTGTAAAGTTCAACTAGGCTGTCGTCGAAGGCATAGCCATAGTCGGCGGTGTGCGCCTTGTGGAAGCCCTGCACGACACGTTCCTTGTTGGCCGTGGTCAGCTTGCCGCCAGCGACGGGAACGCGCAGTTCGAAACCTTGGCCGTGATAGCGCACCTCGGCGATGACGTCGAACTTGCGGTCTTTTTCCGGCACGTCGTCGAGGTCAAGGTCGGCCTTGCCGGCAGCGATGAGGTCATCGATCACGGCGTTCACCCGATTCAGCGCGGGCTGGTCGGCACTGTAAAGATTGGTAATGATCGAACGAATGTGTTCATACTGCAGGTTGGTGCCAAGAAGCCCCATCGCCGCGGTGATGCCCGGCGCCAGGGGCACCAACACGTCGCGGGCCGAAACCAGTTCGGCGAGCGCCACGCCGTGGAACGGCCCAGCACCGCCAAAGGGCATGAGCGAAAACTCGCGCGGGTCGTAGCCGCGCGCCACGGAATTCGCCCGCATCTTCAGGGCCATGTTGTTATTGACGACCTTGATGACGCCAAGTGCGGCCTCGGTTACCGAAACTCCAAGCTTGTCGGCGATTTTCTCTTTGATGGCCTTGTACGACAGCTCCGGATCCAGCGGCAGGTCGCCACCCAGGAACTTGTCGGCATCCATGCGGCCCAACACCACCTGAGCGTCGGTTACCGTGGGTTCCTGACCGCCTCGGCCGTAACACGCGGGTCCCGGCTCCGATCCGGCAGAGCGCGGACCGACATGAAAGCCGCCCGCAGTGTCCAGCCAAGCGATTGAACCGCCGCCCGCGCCCATCGTCTCCAGATCGATCATCGGCGCCATCACGGCGTGGCCCGACACCACCGTATCGCGCGGGTTCTTGATGCGCAGCGTACCGCCGGCGATGGTCGAGATATCGGCGGAGGTGCCGCCGATATCATTGGTCATGATGTTGGAGATCCCCGCCAACCGGGCTTCGGCCAGCGCGCCGATCACACCTCCGGCGGGGCCGGACATCAGGATGCCCACCGGCTTTTTCGCGCAGCCATCGATAGTGGAAATACCGCCGTTCGACTGAATCACCCTGACCTTGGCCGGAATCCCCGCCTCGCGCACCTTGGTTTCCAGATTGCGCAGATACAGCGCCGATTGCGGGCCGACATAGGCGTTCATCGCAACCGTGGAGAAGCGCTCGTATTCGCGGATGACATTCGCCACTTCCGAAGAGATGGAAATGTAGCAGCCCGGAATTTCCTCAGCCACGATCTCGCCTGCGCGGCGCTCGTGGCTGTCGTTCAGGAACGAGAACATGAAGCCGATGCAGACCGACTTAATGCCGCGCTTGCGGAACAGGGCGCAGGCGTCGCGGACTTCGGCCTCGTCCAGCGGAATTTCAACCGCGCCGGACGGCGGGCGGATGCGCTCGGTCACTGCGATACGGTTGCGGCGCTTCACCAGCGGCTGGCTCTGCCAGGGCACGTCGAAGTGAAGCGAGAAATTGTGCGGGCGTTTGTGGCGACCGATGTGGAGGATGTCGCGAAATCCCTTCGTGGTGATCATTCCCACTTCGGCGCCGTTGTGTTCGATGGTGATGTTGGTCGCCACCGTGGTGCCATGCGCGATCACATCGACCTCTTCCTTGGGGATGCCGGCGATCTTGCATATCTCCAGCACGCCGCGGATGACGGCGATCGACTGATCCTTGGTGGTTGACGGGACCTTGTGAAAAAAGATTCCCTTGTCGCACTCCAGCACGAGGTCGGTGTTCGTCCCGCCCACATCTACGCCAATCCGCGCCATTCGTTTCCTCCGGCTGCTATCAGAAGCGGCAGGGCGTCGTTGCGCCCCACCCTGTCAATTCTGCTGTTCAGGGCTTGGCGGCCAGTTCGGCCACTTTCTCGCAGATGTCGCTTACGCTTTCGACATCGCCGAACTTCGCGTCGATGTCGAAGAGGTTCCAGGCTACGGCGCCCGGCACGCGATCACCGATGGCCTCGCGGGCGGCAATGGTGCGAAAGCCGTCGGCGATGCCGTCACAGATAGTCTGGCGCACGCAGGCGCAAGCGGTCACACCGGTCACGACGATGGTATCCACATTGTTCGCGCGAAGGATGCCCGCCAGTTCCGTGCCGTGGAAAGAGGAGGCGCGCTTCTTCAGGAGGGTATATTCACCGGCAATCGGCGCGATGCGGCTATCGATGGCCCAAAGGTCCTTATTGGCCAGATCGACCACCTCGATCGGGATCTTGTCGTGCCACAAGCCCATGTCCGTGAAAGAAGAAGTACGGTCGGGAATCTCATACGCGGTGGTGACATGGACGACCGGGAACTTCGCCGCCCGGAAGGCCTTCAACAGCGCCTGCATGCCTGGAATGATTTCCTTGTCCATCTTCTCCTGATCACAGGTGAAGGGGTTTCCCGGGCGAGTCCAGGCATTGGCGAGGTCCACGCTAACCAGCGCGGGCCTCTTGCCCCAGCCAACTCGGCGCTGAAAGCCGCGTTCCTTGTAAAGCTGGCTGGCGGCAGCGAACGCGTCCTGCAGCATCTTGTCCAGTTGGGCGTTGTCGACAGTGCTCATAGTTGGTCCTCATCACATGGTGGATAGCCTGTTTTCGCGACAAACGCCCCTCTAGTGAATGGCTGGATTACCCTCTATTATGGACAATCTCGCATCAGTGCCCTAGTCGGGCGCGGGTCAAGGAGAACGTGGATGGCTTCGCTTCCGAGCTCCCGCGACATTGAGGTGTTCAACGTTGTGGCGGTGGAGTTGTCTTTCCGCCGGGCCGCGGAGCGGCTTTCCATTGACCAGAGCGCCTTGTCGCGTCGTATCCGGCAGCTTGAGGAAATCCTCGGGTTTCAGTTGATCCGGCGCACCACCCGCGATGTTTCTCTGACATCGGCGGGTCAGGTTTTTCATGAGCGCACGCGCCTGATTGGCAACGAAATCGAACGCGCCGCCCATGCGGCGCGCATCGCGGCTGAAGGTAAGCGAGGGCAGTTGCGAATCGGCTATATGTCATTCGCTGCGATTGAGTGGATGCCGCGTGCGGTGGCGGCCTTCTCAAGGGAGTTCCCGGATGTCGAACTTGAACTGCGCTATGTCCGCACGCAGGGCCAAAAAATCGAACTGGCGCGCAACACGCTCGACCTAGGCTTCATGCTTGGCCCTTTCAGTCACCCTCAGTTCGAGACGCTACAGGTGGAAAGCGAACGCTTGGTCGCCATCCTCCCCATTGACCACCGGTTGACCACTCGTCCCAAAGTTACGCTGGAAGACCTCGCTGCCTATCCGATGGTCCTGGGCTCGACGGCGGAGTGGGACTTCTTCCGCCCCTTCGTGCTCGACGTATTTGCCCGGGCTGGCCAACAAGTGAACGTCCGCTATGAAGCCTCGAATGCATTGGGGATCCTGGGTCTCGTGGGTTCCGGTCTCGGCATCTCCGTCTATTCACAATCGATCGAGCGATTTCAGCCCCGCACCATCATGACGCGCCCAATCGAAGATAGCTTGGCGTTGATCGAGACCGTTCTGGTGTGGAACCGCGCCTACAAGAACCCGGCTCTCTTGAATTTCGTCAGCACGGTAAAGCGATTGACCGCGCGCCGTTAACGCAAAAGGCGCTCAAGTCGAAGCATTTGCGAGCGGAAAGTGGAGTGACATCTTGGAGTCCGGGCCACATCAGCAGATTGAGCAAGCTCTCAGGCTAATGAGCCAATGCGTCACCTGCGGAATTATTGGCGCCGATTAGTTGGCAGACATCTTCCGGTCGCCACGACGCCACCAGCATATCGCCGAAATCAAATGGCCGCTCAAAGAAGGCGCGATCGGAAAGATAGACCACGAACTCCTCTTTCTGGGCGGTCGCCAACTCCACCTTCACGAAAGTGCCCTGGTATTCCACGTTGGTCACTCGGCCTGTTATCGCGTTCTCATTTGCCTTGTCGCCGGCAGCGAGGGCGATCTTGTCGCGACGCACCGCAAACCGCAAGTCGGCGCCAGGCGTTGTTTCCGACCTGAGCGGGATGCGGTAAATTTCCCCTTCAGGTCCGCTGGCCACCGCCATATTGCCTCTAACGGAGTCAAGCTTCGCTTTCACTACATTTTGCCCGCCCATGAAGCGTGCGACATAGGGCGAGTGAGGACGATCATAAATTTCCTTTGGCGGACCCGCCTGTTCAATTATGCCGTGATCCATCACGATAACTTTGTCAGCCAGGGCGATCGCTTCAGGCTGGGTATGGGTAACGTGAATGAAGGTGATGCCAAGGGCGTTCTGCAATCGCTTGAGCTCAACCCGCATGCGGAGCCTTAAGAACTCGTCGAGCGCCGAAAGAGGCTCGTCAAGCAACAGGACCTGCGGGTTAGTGATAAGCGCCCGGGCCAGCGCGACACGTTGTTGCTGTCCGCCTGACAATTGCGAGGGCATGCGGTCCGCCAGGTGGCCAAGCTGCACCCGGCTCATCATTTCGCGAGCGCGCTCGCGACGCTCTGGTGTCGAGGCGCCATGAATTTTCAGAGGGAAGGCGACGTTGTCGGTGAGGTTGAGATGCGGAAACAGCGCGTAGTTCTGGAACATGAGTGCGGTTCCCCTGTCGCCAGTCCGCACGTGGGTCACGTCGCGTCCCCCAATCAAAATGCGCCCCGACGTAGGCTGCTCATGCCCTGCGATCATACGCAGCAAGGTGGACTTGCCGCAGCCCGAAGGCCCGATCATGCAGCAATAGCTGCCGCCTTCGATGACTTGATCGACAGCGTTGACAGCGGTCAGTGGACCAAATTTGCGGCTGACCTTGTCGAGAACGATTTCGCCTTTGGATGACATATCATTACTTCCTTTTGCGGGCCGCGATGCTGATCGCTCCAAAGGCTCCAGCAATAACGATGAGGCTGAAAAGCGTGGTAAGGGTGCCGATGGCGTAAAGCGCCGGCGTAGTGACGTTTGCCGTCAGATTGGCGATCTGGATTGGCAGAGTGTTCTTGGTGCCGACCGTCAAGAGCGAGCGCGGATATTCGTCGTAAGAAAGCGTCAGGCCAAACAAAGCAACAGCGATCAGGCCGGGAAAGACGATAGGTAGCGTAACCATCCCCAGCACCTGATATGGCCGGGCGCCGGCATCGCGGGCCGCCTCTTCCCAACTGCTGTTGAAGCGGTTGAGTACAGCGAACATGATCAATAGCCCGAAGGGGAGTGTCCAGGAAAGATGGGCGCCCAGCCCCGAGACCAGCCAGTGTGTTGACAAGCCAAGCGTCTGGAAAATTGTGGCGATGCCAAGACCTGTCAGGATGCCCGGCATTACCAGGGAAACGATTGCGAGGTAGAACAACAGCCCGGAGGCGGGGAACCTGTGGCGAAATGCGAGCCCAGCGAAGAAAGAAACTACTACCGTGATCGCCATGGCCAACAGGCTGAGCAGGATCGAGCGCCAGAATGAGCCGCCCAGATCGCCGTAACGGCTGGAGGTGAAGAGATCCGAAAACCAATGAAGCGAAACGCCGCGTAAGGGAAAGGTCATGCCGCCTGTCGGACCCTGAAAGGACAGGATGAAGACAGCGATCATTGGCCCGTATAGAAACAGCACAAAGAGGACAAAAAATGCCGTCAGCAGCCAGAAAGAAAGGCTCTTGCGTTGCTTTTCCATCGAAAATTAAGTCCTATCTTGCGAGTTCCGACCGAACGTCAACTACTCGCAGTATGACGCCCACAAGAAGAAGCACAATAACGATAAGCAATACCGCCATTGCTGCGGCTTGTGGGTAATAGAGCTGGTCGATGTTGTTCTTCATTGCCGACACGACCGAAGACGACTGGCCGCCTGACATCATACGGACAATGAAGAAATCGCCCATTACAAGCGTGATAACGAAGATTGATCCCAGAGCGATGCCGGTGCGAGAAAGGGGCAGGATGACGTTGCGCAGCAGCTGTACTTGGCTTGCGCCAGCGTCCAGCGCCGCTTCAATCACGTTATGGTCGATCTTGGCCATAGAATTGAATATCGGCGCCAGCATGAACAACGTGAATAAATTTACGTAGGTCAATATTACTGCAAAATCAGAAAACAATAAAAACTCTAGAGGCTGATGAATAACTCCGATGGAGATCATCGCTGAGTTGAACAATCCTTCCTTGCCAAGAAAAGGAACCCAGCTAATCATCCGGATCACCGTCGATGTCCAGAACGGAATCGTGCAAATCAAGAACAGTGCAATCTGGATTTTGAGATTCCGCACATGGAAGACGAGGTAATAAGAAATCGTAAATCCTATAAGAAGCGTCAGCCCCCAAGTGATGATCGCATATTTCGCTGTATTCATGAAGATCGTCCAAGTGACGCGCGACGAAAATACTTCTGCGTAATTCGCAAAGGTGAAGGCGGCGTGATATTCCAGTCCGTCGAAAGTCCAGAAACTGAGCGCTACCACCATGAGAAGTGGGGCGCCGGCAAAGGCCAGCAATAATATGGCCATAGGGGCTGCAAGTAATTGCGAGGTTAGGGTCTTGGTCATATTGGCGCCTTGAGAAAAAGGGCCCGGCGGAGGAGAGCCGCCGGGGCACGCTGTTTCTGCTCGGTGGAAGCAAAGCCCTGCATCAACGCTGGCGTCACGAGGCGACGAATTCGTTCCAACGCTTCACGAGATACTCGCCTTCATCCATCGTCGTATTCCAACAGCGGATGCCGCCGACGCGAGTCTCGAAACTGCCGCCATCGCGAGCACGGCCCTGCTTTTCGAGGACGCTTCCGAACGGATCTTTGATCTCCGCGGCGGCGGGCTTGCCGCCGTACCAATAATCCCATTCCTCGGGCTTCAAGGAAGCTTTCGCCGTTTCCGGCACGGCCGAATAATAGCCTTGCCGCGCGACGAAGGCGCCGTAGGGGCCCGTGAGCATCCAGTTCAAATATTCGATCGCGGCATCCCGCTTGACGCCATCGAGATGGCTCATCAGCGCAAGACCGTTGCCCCAACCGCGGTAACCTTCTTTCAGTCCCTGATAGACACAGTCAACGCCACGACTGCGTACGGCGGTGACGGCCGGCGACCACATCGACTGGATCACCACCTCGCCGGAAGCCATAAAGTTCACGCTTTCGTCGAAGGAACTCCAGAACGCGCGGAAGTGACCTTCCTTTTTCAGCGCGGTGAGGATAGCGACGGTTTTGTCAATCTCCTCGCGCGTCATGTTGCCCTTGTTGCCGTATTTCAGATCTCCGCGCGCTTCGATCGCCATGGCGGCGTCCATGATGCCGATCTGCGGCACGTTTATCAGCGCGACCTTGCCTTTGAGCTTAGGGTTCAGCAACTCGGCCCAGCTGTCGACGGGTCGCCCGATCAAGTCGGGACGCAGGCCCAGGGTGTCGGCATTGAAGATGGTGGGCATCATCGTCGCCAGGCCAGTCGGACCCTTGGCGAAGTCCTTATCGCCTGCGGCGGTGACATACTGGACCTTGAAGGGCAGCGTCCCTTGGGTCGCCGCGGCGGAACCGTCGGCATTCTTGCCTTCGCGGAACAGGGGGATGATCTTGTTCCACAACGCAATCTTCGATGTGTCGATCGGTTGCAGCTTGTGGGCGCGCCAGATTCTCTGGAGCGCCCAGAATTCGAGATCCGCAATATCGATGGAGTCGGGCTGGCTCACCATGCGAGCCATGATGTCGGCCGTCCACGCATTCTGTACCTGGACGTTGAAGCCGAGATCCTTCGAGGCCTGAGCCGCGATGTCGGCGAAAATCGAATAGGAGGGGCCGACGTGCATGAGCGTCACGTCTTTCAACTTTTGCGACCAAACTGTCGGCGCCCCTAACGTCGATCCTGCGCCAAGCGCGACCGCGCCTATCCCGAATTGTTTGAGCGCTGTACGGCGCGTTATATTCCTCGATGTCTTGCTGTCGGTCATTCGTCTCTCCCTCTTGCCGCGTGGTGTTGTTGCGCGCAGTTGTCACGAGGCTAGGCGAGCTCGGCATAAAGGGCGACCGACAGTTCGGCCTATATTGATGCGTGAACGTCCATAATGCGTCATTAGCCTGTCTCATTCACGAAGGGCCGGATTTTGGGCTGGCGGGCGTAGTATATAGCGTTGATATAGCGTAGGATTTGGTTGTTTATACCGATCCGCCGCGCGCTCAACGACAGCCCGCCCGCCACGACCGACGATAGCCTCCCGCCGTTCTCGCTTCCAGCCGTCGGGCCTAAGAAAGTCACGGCGGCTTTCGACGGCGGGCGGCTCAGTTCGGACGGCGGGGTCATGCTGCTTTCGATGGCGGAGAGGCGGCTCGGGGTGGCGGAGCGGCTGGCGCGCTATTTCCCTGACGAGCGCGATCCGTCGAAAATCCGGCACACCCGGGCTGACATGATCCGCGCGCGCATTCACGTCATCGCCTGCGGCGATGAAGACGCCGACGATCTTGACGTTCTGCGCAACGGCCCCGCGTTCAAGCTCGCGTGCGGGCGGCTGCCGAAAACCGGCGCCGATCTTTGCTCGCAGCCGACGCTATCGCGGATGGAGAATGCGCCGAGCCTGAAAGACGCGATCCGCCTGACCTATGCGCTGGTCGATCAATGGATGGCGTCCTACGCGACGCCTCCGGCTTGCGTCACGCTCGACATCGACGACACCTGCGACATCGCCCACGGCCATCAGTTGAGAGCTGCGCGACCAAACGGCGGCGCGCGAAAAATCCGGGGTTTGGCGGTCGCGGCGGGCGGGTGAAGGGTCGGATATTCCCTCGGGGGAGGATCGATCTTTTTGCCCGGTTCTCACGTCACCGATCGCCAACACAGGCTCTTCATGAGATTTCGAAAGTCGAAGCCGGCGGCCGTCGCCGGCGCCAAGGCCGGTTTCAGCCCCGCCACCGCCTATCGGCTCGATAAGTATCCTCCGCTCCCTTCTCAAAAGCAGACGCCGCGCGGTCGCCGCTGGGCCGATCCTCTCGCCGGCGTGTGGTTCCGGCGCGGTCGTCTCGTCATGATCTCTCCTGAAGCGCGGCGATATTCGCCGCTGTCAGGCGGAAAATCCACTTATCGCTCAGTCCAGTTTTGCTGAGCCAGCTCTCGACGACGACGTTGCGATTTCCCGACTGGTTCTCGCCCAACCGGCGGTCGATGACGCCAAGGGCGGTTCGTCAATACACGGCGGGCGTGACGACCCAAATGAGGTCGACAGGCTGGTCGCCGACGCACCAGAAGCGCACGAGTTTGGTGGCGGCGAAGGCGAAACTGTCGCCGGGCGCGAGCGTGTAGGGCCGCCCCTCGACCTCCAGCCCGAGCGTCCCCGATTGCACGACGCCGCATTTCCAGCCGCTTTCCGCGTTGTAGGGCAGGTCGCCCGAGCGACCGCCCGGCTGGACCACGATGCGGATCATCTGGATGCCGGGCACGCAATCGGGCGACAGCAACTCCTTGGTCATGCCTTTGGGCCCGAGCGTCATGATCCGCCGAGCGTCCGCCCGCACCACGACGTCATCGTGCTCGCCTTCGGGCACGTCGAACAACCAGCCCACCGGCATTTCCAGCGCGGCGCAAATCTGGCGCAGCGACTTCAGCGATGGCGTGGTCACGCCGCGTTCGATCTGCGACAGCAGGCCAATCGAGATGTCGGCCCGCTCCGCCACGTGCTGCAACGAAAACCCCTTGATCGCGCGTCGCAAACGCAGCTTGCGGCCGATGCTGCGCTCGGCGCCGTCGGCCGGAAGGACCGTGCTCTCATCTTGACGCGCCATTCCGCCGCCCCCAGCCTCAACAAGGAGAAACTGCTACATTTTTAGCTGCGCTGCAATCTTGCGGCGCTTTTTTTACCCCTATTGCAAATTCGCGCGTGAATGCTAGTCTCTTTGGTGATTACACCGGGAAAGGACGGCCATGCGCGTCGGGATCGAGGTGGGAGGCACATTCACGGATCTCGTCGCGGTCGATGGCGGTCGGATCGAAGTCGTCAAGGTTCCGAGCACGCCGGCCAATCCCGAGATCGGCGCCTTCAACTCGCTTCAGGCCGCCGACATCGCCGCCGCCGACGTCCGCGACCTCGTCCATGGCTCAACCGTCGCCACCAACGCGATCCTCGAGCGCAAGGGGGCCCGCGTCGCCTTCGTAACGACGCGCGGCTTTCGCGACATCCTGTTCTTCCAGCGCCACGACCGCCGCAACATCTACGATCTGCGCTACCAGAAGCCGGCGCTGCCGCTGCGGCGAAAGGACTGCTTCGAGGTCACGGAGCGCACCGACGCGCAGGGCGTTGTCGTCATTGAACTCGACGAGCAGGAGATCACGCGCGGGCTGATCCCGCAACTGGCGGAGGGCGGCTACGCCGCCGTTGCGATCTGCTTGCTCTGCGCCTACGCCGCGCCCGCGCACGAAGCGCGCGTGAAGGCGCTCATCCAGCAGGAATTGCCGGGCCTGCGCATCGCGTGCTCGCACGAGGTCGGCAGCGAGTTCCGCGAATTCGAGCGCGCCAGCACGACCGTTCTGTCCGCCTATGTGCAACCCGTGATCGACGGCTATCTCGAGCGGTTCGAGGCGACGCTCGCCAAGGCGGGCTTCACGGGCGCCTTCAGCGTGATGCAGTCGAACGGCGGCCGCCTGCCGGCGATCGCGATGCGGCGCAACTCCGTCGCGGCGTTGTTCAGCGGGCCGGCGGCGGGCGTCGTCGGCGCCATCGGGCAGGCCGCGCGCTCGGGGCGCAAAAATCTCATCACCTTCGACATGGGCGGCACTTCGACCGACGTCTGTCTGGTGGTCGACGGCGCTCCCTCCATCTCGCCGGAAACCGAAGTGGACGGGCTGCCGATCCGCACGCCGGTCCTCGACATCGTCACCGTCGGAGCCGGCGGCGGCTCGCTGGTCTGGATCGACGACGGCGGCATGCTGCGCGTCGGCCCGCGCAGCGCCGGCGCGACGCCGGGTCCGGCCTGCTACGGGCGCGGGGGAACGTTGCCGACGGTCACCGACGCCCATGTCGTGCGCGGCACTATCCGCGCCGACGCGTTTCTCGGCGGCGCCATGACGCTCGACGTCGACAAGGCGCACGCGGCCTTCGAAGGGGTGGCCAGGCAACTGGGGCTTTCGGTCCGCGACGCCGCCGCCGCGGCGATCCGGCTCGCGGTCGCCAACATCGTGCGCGCGGTTCAGATCGTCTCGACCGAGCGCGGCCGGGATCCCCGCGATTACGCGCTGCTGCCCTTCGGCGGCGCGGGGCCCCTGGTCGCCGCCGAGATCGCCGAGGAACTCGGCTGTCGCGAAATCCTCGTGCCGCCGAACCCCGGCGTCATCTCCGCCTTCGGGCTGCTGGCGGCCGATTACGTCAAGGTCGCCGGCGTGACGCGTCGGACGCCGCTCGCGGACGAGGCGCCCCCCATGCTGCGCAAGGAGTTCGCAACCTTCCGCGAGCGCGCAGAGCGTGAGTTCCGCGACATGGGCCTCGACGGCGCCCTGATCTACGAACTGACGGCCGAGATGCGCTTCGTCGGGCAAGCGTTCGAGATCCCCGTCGAGATCGATCCGGCGCGGCTGCCGGAGCTGAAGGCGGCCGATCTCGCGCATGAGTTCGCCGCCGCGCACCGCCGCATCTACTTCCACGGCGGCGAACCCGGCCGCAGGGTGGAGATCGTGGGATTGCGCTTCGGCGTGCGCCGTCGGCTCGACGCGCTGCCCGATTTCCGCGAGCGGCCGACGCGGCTGCGCGCGCGCGGCGAGGTTGAAGTGTGGACGCCCTCGGGCGCGCTCGGCGCGAAACTGGTGAGCGCCGACACGCTCGCCGTCGACGAGCCGATCTGCGGCCCCGCGATGATCGAGGGCTATTCCTCGACGATCTGGGCGCCCGCCGGCTGGCGCGCGGAGCGCGATCGCGCCGGCAACGTCATTATGGGGAGGGCTTGAGCGTGGCGCTGGACCCCGTCGACTACGCCATCATCAGCCAGGCCCTGATCGCGGCGGCGCGCGAGATGGGCGCCAAGCTGATCCGCTCCGCTTACTCGACCGTGCTGCGCGAGGCGCGCGACGGCTCGGCGGCGCTGCTCGACGCGCACGGCCAAACCGTCGCGCAGGCCGAACTGATCCCGATGCAGCTCGGCACGATCGGCCACATCTTCCAACCCTGCGCGCGGCTCTATCCCATCGACACGCTGGCGCCGGGCGATTTCTTCGTGATCAACGATCCCTATTCCGGCGGCCAGCATCTGCAGGACGTCTTCTTCTTCCATCCCATCTTCTTTGAAGAAAAAGTCATTGGCTTCTCGGCCTCCGTCGCGCACCATCTCGACATGTCCGGCGGCGATCCCGGCCTCAACGTCGCCGCGCCCGACGTCTATGCCGAGGGCCTCATCATTCCGCCGCTCAAGCTCAACATGGAGCGCGACTGGCGCGGCGGCGCGTTCGAGCGGCTCCTGCGCGCCAACGTGCGCGTGCCGCATCAGACGATGGGCGATTTCGACGCCCAGATCGCAGCCAACGCGATCGGCGCGCAACGCCTGATCGAACTCGCCGAAAGGTATGGCGCGGAGAAGATCGCGCAGGTGATGGCGGCGCTGCTCGACTATTCGGAGACCCGCATGCGCGCGGCGCTGCGCGAGATCCCCGACGGCGTCTACACCGGAGAGGACGCGGTCGACGACGACGGCCTCTCCGACGCGCCGCTGCCGATCAAGGCGACGGTCACGATCAAAGGCGACACGGCGACCGTCGATTTCACGGGATCGGCGCCGCAGGTGCGCCGCAACCTCAACGCCCCCTTCGCGTCGACGATCTCGGCGGCGGTCTCCTGTCTCAAGGCGGCGCTGACCAGCGCCGATATCCCTTTCAACGCCGGCGCCTTCCGCCCCATCGAGGTGACAGCGCCGCTGGGTTCGGTGCTCAACCCGCGTCATCCCGCGCCGGTGCGCGCGCGCATGGAGGTCTGCTCGCGCGCCTGGAACGCGATCATGAAATCGCTTTCGGCGGCGGTTCCTCATAAGGTCATCGCCTGCGGCTTCGATACGACCACGTCTTTCGTGCTTTCGCATCTTGGCGAAGGCGGTTGGTCGGTCTATCTCGAAATCTTTGGCGGGGGATTTGGCGCGGCCGACGACACCGACGGCTGCGACGGCGTCGACAACCCGCTCTCCAATTGCTCGAATACGCCGGTCGAGGCGCTCGATCAGGACTTCCCGTTCTTTCGCGTCGTCGAATATGCGCTGCGGACCGACAGCTGCGGCCGGGGCCGCCGGCGCGGCGGCCTCGGCTTCACGCGCAGCTTCGAGGTGCTGCGCGACGGCGTGCGCGTGGCGCTCTACAGCGATCGCTTCCGCCGTCCCGCCGAGGGGCTGTTTGGCGGCCAGGCGGGCGCGACGGGCTTTTGCCGAATCCGGCGCGGCGACGAGGTGATCGAACTCAAATCAAAGGACGCGGTCGACCTCAGGCGCGGCGACGTCGTCACGCTCGGCCTTGGCGGCGGCGGCGGTTACGGCGAGCCGCGCCAGCGCGAGCCCGAGAGGATCGCCGCCGACCTGGAGGACGGCATCATTTCCGCCGACGTCGCGCGCGCCTGGACCGCCTGAATGTGACGATGCGCTCCTCCGCCGACAGCGTCGCTCTCTGGAGCGCCACCGCCCGCGAAACGGCGCCGCCGAGCGATCCGTTCGAGCCCGGCCGGCGCGTCGACCTCGCCGTGATCGGCGGCGGCTTCACCGGCGCGAGCGCGGCGCTCGCGGCGGCGGAAAAGGGCGCGAGCGTCGCCCTGCTGGAAGCCAGGAGCGTCGGCTGGGGCGCGTCTGGGCGCAACGGCGGCCAGGTCATTCCAGGTCTCAAGCTCGATCCCTCCGAAATGCGCGCCGCCTATGGCGAAGCGGCCGGCGCGCGACTGGCTGAGCAAGCCGGCGGCGCCGCGGACAGCGTGTTCTCGCTGATCGAAAAGCACGGGATCGACTGCGACCCCCAGCGCGCCGGCTGGATTCAGGCCGCGCCGGCCGCGGCCGCGCTGGCGCGCGTCCAGGCGCGGGCGCGCGAATGGGCGGCTCTCGGCGCGCCCGTCGAGTTGCTGGATGCGGCGGCGCTCGCGAATAGGACGGGGGCCTCGGGCTATGTCGGCGGCTGGCTTGACCGGCGCGCGGGGGTCGTGCAGCCGCGCGCCTATGTGCGCGGCCTCGTCCGCGCCGCCCGGGCCGCCCGCGCCCGGCTTCACCAGGAGACGCGGGCGACGGCGCTCGCCCGCGACGGCGAGGACTGGCGCATCCAAACGCCGCGCGGCGTCATGCTGGCCCGCCACGTCATCGTCGGGCAGGATGGCTACGCCGACGGCCTCGTCCCTGGCCTCGCGGAGACGCTGATCTGCGTGCAGAGCGCGCTGATCGCGACCGCCCCGCTGCCGGAGACGCTGCGCGCGCGCCTCATGCCCGGCGGGCTCTGCATGTCGGAGACGCGGCGGCTCGCGTTCTATTTCCGCCAATCGCCGGACGGGCGGCTGGTGTTCGGCGGCCGCGGCGCGGTCGGCGACGCGGAAAGCGCGACGTTCTTCGTCGCGCTGGAAGCCGCGATGCGCCGCACCTTTCCCGACATTGGCGCATTGCCGGTCGAGCATCGCTGGTCCGGTCAGGTCGCCCTGACGCTCGACGGCCTGCCGCATATCCACGAGCCTCAGCCGCGGCTGCTGATCGGCCTTGGTTACAACGGGCGCGGGGTCGCGATGGCGACGCTGATGGGGCGCTGGCTCGTCGACAAGGCGCTCGACGGCGTCGCGCCGCCATTGCCGGTCACGCCGATCCGGCCCATGCCGCTTCACCGCTTCCGCAAGCCCGCCGTCCACGCCGGAATCGCCTGGGCGTGGCTGCGCGACCGCCTGGGTTTTGCCGCATGACCGACGCGCCGCATCTGTTCTCGCCGTTGTCGCTGCGCGGCGTCGCGCTGCCGAACCGGGTCGTCATCTCGCCCATGCAGCAGTATGTCGCCGGCGACGACGGCCTGCCCACCGATTTCCACCTCCAGCACTACGGCCGGCTCGGCCTCGGCGGCGCCGGCCTCGTCTTCACCGAAGCGCTCGCGATCACGCCCGAAGGCCGGGTCACGCGCCACGATCTCGGGATCTGGTCCGACGCGCAGGCCGAGGCCTTGAAGCCGATCGTCGCGGCGATCTGCGCGCGCGGCGCCGTGCCCGCGACCCAACTCATTCATGCCGGGCGCAAGGGCAGCGTGAGCCGGCCGTGGGAGGGCTACAGCCCGCTTGAGCCAGCGACGGGCGATCCGCCGTGGACGACGCTGGCGGCGAGCGCGATCCCCGCCAATCCCGGCTGGCACGTCCCGCACGCGCTCGACGAGACGGGGATCGCTCGCCTGATCGACGCCTATGCGGCGGGCGCGCGACGGGCCGCCGCCGCCGGGTTCCGGGCGCTCGATATTCACGCCGCGCACGGCTATCTCATCCACTCCTTCCTGTCGCCGCTCGCCAACAAGCGCGAGGACCGCTGGGGCGGCGGCTTCGAGGGCCGCGTCCGCTTTCTGACAACGCTGACCGAAGCCGTGCGCCACGCATGGCCGGCCGACTTGCCGTTGTTTGTGCGGCTCTCCTGCGTCGACGATCAGCCGGACGGTTGGACGCTGGGCGACTCGGTGGCGCTTGCCCGGCGGCTCAAGACGATTGGCGTCGACGTGATCGATTGCTCGTCGGGCGGACTGGGTGAACGCACCACGACGAAGATGGTTCGCCGCGCCGAGGGCTACCAGACGCCCTACGCCGAGCGCATTCGCGCCGAAGCCGGCGTCGCCACGATGACGGTCGGCCTTATCACGACCCCCGCCTTCGCCGACGAGGTGGTGCGCCAGGGCCGCGCCGATCTCATCGCGATCGGCCGCGAGGCGCTGTTCAACCCCCATTGGCCCTTGCACGCCAGGCAGGCGCTGGGACAGGATGACGGCTTCGCCGCATGGCCGCCGTCCTGGGGCTGGTGGCTCGAGAAGCGCGCCCGCGCCGCTCGGGCGCCAACAATCGAATCGTAAGGGGAGGACGCCGACATGACTATCGAACGCAGGACGCTTCTGAAGGGGATCGCCGCGGCGCCGCTCGCGCTCGCCGCGCCGACCTATCTGCGCCGCGCCTCGGCTGAGAGCGATACGCTCGACATCGCCGCCGTCTATTCGCTGTCGGGCACGTTCGCGAATGTAGGGACGACGCTCAACAACGGCAGCCAATGGGCGGTCGAGAAATACGGCAGCGTTCTCGGCAAGAAGCTCAACTACCTGCTTCTCGACGATCGCGGCGACGCCGGCGAGGCGGTGCGCAAGGTGAAGGAGGCGATGTCGCAGCGCGGCGTCAAACACATTATCGGCTGCACCAACTCGGCCATCGGGCTCGCCGTGCAGAAGGAGGTCTACGCGCAGGGCGGCGTTTACGTGCAGGAATCGGGCGCCGACGAATCCACCGGCAAGGACTGCAACCGCTCCAACTTCCGCTGGCCGGTCGCCTCCTACAGCGCGGTGAACGCGACGGTCCGCCCGCTGATCGAGAAATTTCCGGACGCGAAGAAGTGGTACACGATCACCGGACAATACGTGTTCGGAGACAGCCTGCTGACGAACGTGAAGGCGGTCTTGCAGGAGAAGGGCGTGCAGCACGTCGGCAACAGCTATCACTCGCTCTCCGACCGCGAATATTCCGGCTATATCGCGACCGCGCTCGCCGCGCAGCCCGACGTGCTCGCGATCTGCAACTTCGGCAACCAGACGCTCGACGTCATCCGGCAGGCGATCAGCTACGGGATGAAGCGCAACACCAAGATCCTGGCGATCTGGTCGACCGGCCTGGACCAGTATCGGGCGCTGGGGCCGGAGAACTGCGACGGCGTCTATTTTGGCTGCAATTTCTGGCACGGCGTCGACACGCCGGGCGGGCGCGTCGTGGCGGAAGTGGTCAAGGCGAAGACCGGCGACGTGCCGAGCTACCTGCACGCGTGCGGCTATGCGGTCGCCCAGGTGCTCCTCGAGGGCATGCTCAAGGCCGGCACGACCGATATTCCCAAGGTGATCTCGGCGCTCGAAGGCATGACCTACCAGGGGCCGACGGGGTTGGAGCGGGTTCGCCCCGAGGACCATCAGGTCATCAAGGATTATTATCTGATGTTAGGCAAGGCCAAGTCGGCGATGAAGGACAAGAACGACTTCGCCGAGATCCTCGCCGCCACGAAGGCCTTCCTGCCTCCCGACAAGACCGGCTGCAAAATGGGCTGAAGTCTCTCCCCCGGCGACGGGAGGGAGCGAAGAAAGCGCGCGATGTCGATTCAGCTGCTCATCTTCCAGGTGCTCAACGGCGTCGGCCTCGGGATGGTCTATTTCCTCCTGTCGGTCGGCCTCACGCTGATCTTCGGAATGATGCGGTTCGTCAATTTCGCGCATGGCGCCTTCTATCTCGTCGCCGCCTATCTCGCGCTCGGCGTCGTACGCGAAACCAACAACTTCTGGCTCGCGCTGCTGGTCGCTCCGGCGGCGGTCGCGCTGCTCGCGGTCGTGGTCGAGCGCCTGGTCCTGCGTCACACCTACCGCATGCCGCACGAGGCGCAGATCCTCATCACCTTCGCCATCGCGCTGCTGATCCAGGAACTCGTCATTGTCGCGTTCGGGCCGCTCGGCAATGATCTGCCGCCGCCGCCCGCGCTCTCCGGCATCGTGTTTCTGGGGCCTTTCGTCTATCCGGCCTACCGTCTGTTCGTGGTTGGCGTCTCCGCCGCCGTGGGCGCGGCGTTGTGGTTCGCGATGGAGCGCACCAAGCTCGGCTCGGTGCTGCGCGCGGGCTCCGAGAGCGCGGAGATGGCGGCGTTGCTCGGCGTCAACGTCGACCGCGTGTTCATGGCGACCTTCGCGCTCGGCGGCGGGCTGGCGGGTCTCGCCGGCGTGCTCGCGGCGCCGATCCGCGGCGTCGATCCGTTCATGAGCGTCGAAGCGCTCGGGATCGCCTTCGTCGTCGTGGTCGTCGGCGGCCTGGGCACGCTATCGGGCGCGCTGGTCGGCGGCCTGCTGATCGGCCTCGTGCAATCGATCATGAGCACGTTGTGGCCGCAGGGCGCGCAGCTGACCATCTACGCCGCGATGGCGCTCGTCATCCTCACCCGCCCCGCCGGCCTCATGGGGCGCAACTGACGTGAACGCCGCCGCGCGCTTCCCCGACCTGACGACCGCGGCGATCGTGGTCCTCGTTGTATTGTTGCCGCTCATGGCGCCGCTTTCGCTGGCCAGCGAGATCGCGGTGTTCGCGACGGCGACCCTGTCGGTGACGCTTCTGCTCGGCGCGGTCGGCCTGCTCTCCTTTGGACAGGGGCTCTATTTCGGCTTCGGCGCTTACACCGCCGGCGTTCTGTTGCGCGATTACGGGCTTGGCCTGCTGGCGACCCTGACGCTCGCCGCGCTCGGCGCCGCGGCGCTCGGCGGGGCTTTGGGCGCGCTCGCCGTTCGCCGTCGCGGCGTCTATTTCGTCATGCTTACGCTCGGCTTCGCCCAGATGGGCTATTTCGCGATGTTGTCGATGAGCGACGTGACGGGCGGCGAAAACGGCTTGACCGGCATGCCCCGCGTCTTCCCTCTTTTCGGATGGCCCATCGCCTCGCCGCTTTCGCTGTATGTTTTGACCGGCGGCGCTTTCGTCCTCATCTTCGTCGGCGTGCAGCGTCTGATCGCCTCGCCGCTCGGCAGCGTGCTGGCCGCGATCCGCGAGAACGAGGGACGCTCGGAGGCGATGGGTTACGACGTCAGGCGCTACAAGACCGTCGCGGTCGCGCTGGCGGGCGCCATCGCCGGCCTCGCCGGCGCGCTGCACGCCATCCTTCTGGGCTTCGTGCCGCCGAGCGACATCGAGCTCGACATGAGCCAGCGGTTGCTCGTGATGTCGATCATCGGCGGCGCGGGTTCGCCCGCCGGCGCGCTGATCGGCGCCGGCTTTTACACGCTCGTCTCCGAGGCCCTGTCGCAGATCTGGGCGCGCTGGATGGCGCTCATCGCGCTGATCCTGATCGCCATCGTGCTCTACCTGCCGGGCGGGTTGTGGAGCCTCGCCCAGGGCTTCAGAGACCGGCTGAGGGCCGCCGATGGTTGAACCGATCCTCACCGCCGAGAACGTCAGCGTGCGCTTCGGCGACTTCGAGGCGCTGAGCGGCATGTCGATCTCGGTTCTGCCGCACACGATTCATGCCCTCATCGGGCCGAACGGGGCCGGCAAGACGACCTTCTTCAACGCGCTCTCGGGTGTCCGGCCGCCCGATTCCGGCCGCATCGCCTTCAACGGCCGCGTCCTCACGCGAGCGTCGGCGCACAGCCGCGTGCGCTACGGCATGGCGCGCTCGTTTCAGGTCACCAACATCTATCAGAACCTCGACGTCGCCGAGAATGTGCGTCTGGCGGTGCAAGCGGCGCGAGGCGCCGAAGGTTGGGTGTTCTGGCGCTCTCCCTCGACGCGCCACGACAACGCGCGCGAGGTCGAGGAGATACTAAGCCTCGCCGGCGTCGCCGACCGGGCGGCGACCCGCGCGGGCGATCTTTCGCACGCGGCGCAACGCTCGCTCGAGATCGGCATGGCGCTGGCGGGGCGGCCGAAGCTCATCTGTCTCGACGAGCCGCTCGCGGGCATGGGGATCGACGACGTGCATCGCGCCAAGGAGCTCATTGTCGGATTAAAGGCGCGCATGGCGGTCCTGCTGATCGAGCACAACATGGGCGTCGTGCTGTCAATCTCCGACCGCGTCACCGTCATGGCGCGCGGCCGGAAGATCGCCGAGGACGCGCCCGACGCAATCCGCAGCAATTCCGCGGTGCGGGCCGCCTATCTCGGGAGCCAGGCGTGACCCGGCCGCTGCTCGAAGCCAAGGCGCTGAACGGCTGGTACGGCAAGAGCCACATCCTGCAAGGGGTCGAGTTCGTCATCGGGGAGGGGGAACTTGTCGCGCTGCTCGGCCGCAACGGCGCCGGCAAGACGACCACGATGCGTGCGCTGACCGGCCTCCTGCCGCGCTGCGAGGGTCAAATCCTGTTCGACGGCGAGGACGTCGCGCGGCTGCCGACCTATCAAATCGCCAAGCGCGGCCTCTCGCTCGTGCCCGAGCATCGCGGCATATTCGCCACCCTGAGCGTCGAGGAAAACCTGCGGCTCGCCGCGCGCCGCGGCGCGCGCTGGCGCGTCGCCGACGTCTATGCCGCGTTTCCGGCGCTCGGCGAGCGGCGGCGCACGCCCGGCGGCAAGCTGTCGGGCGGCGAGCAGCAGATGCTGTCGATAGGGCGCGCGCTCGTCACCGGCCCCAAGCTCCTGCTTCTGGATGAGCCGACCGAGGGGCTAGCGCCGGTGATCGTGGAGCGCCTCGTAGCGCTCATGGGCGAACTGAAGGCCGCGGGGTTGCCGATGCTGCTGGTCGAACAAAGCCTTGACGTGTGCATGGCCGTCGCCGACCGTCTCGTCCTCATCGACGGCGGCCGTATCGTATGGTCCGGCTCCCCCGCCGAACTGGCCGGGGCGGGCGAAGTCAGGTCCCGGCATCTGAGTCTGGAGAACGCGTGAGTGATCAAGACCGAACGCCTTGTCCTGCCCGGCCTCGCCGCGCCGGTTGAGATCCGCGTCGACCGCTGGGGCCTCGCGCATATTCGCGCGCAAAACAAAGCCGATGTCTTCTTTGCGCAAGGCTTCAACGCCGCGCGCGACCGCCTGTGGCAGATCGACCTCTGGCGCAAGCGCGGCCTCGGCCGGCTCGCCGCCGATTTCGGCCCCGGCTATCTCGAACAGGACGTCGCGTCCCGCGCCTTCCTCTACCGCGGCGATATGGCGCGCGAATGGACGAGCTACGCGCCGGACGCGCGCGAGATCTGCGAAGCGTTCGCCGCCGGCGTCAACGCCTACGTCGATCTCGTCGAGCGCGAACCCGAGCGTCTGCCAGTCGAGTTCGCGCTGCTGGGGAGCCGCCCGGCGCGCTGGCGGGCGGAGGACGTCGTGCGCATCCGCAGCCATGCGCTCACCCGCAACGCGCTCTCGGAGGTGTTGCGCGCGCGCGTGACGGCGGCGGCGGGCGCGAAGGCGGACAGCTTGCGCAAGTTTTTGGAGCCGGAAATCGAGGCCGGCAATCCCGGCGGGCTCGATCTCGCCACGATCCCGCTCGCCGCGCTCGATATGTTTAAGCTGGCGACGACGAGCGTGAGCTTTTCCGCCGAGCGGCTCGCCGCCGGCCTCGACGAGGCGGCGCGCTGGCGCCGGGTCGACGAGGCGGGCGAGGTGCTGCTCGCCGCCGCGCTGGAGGGCTCCAACAATTGGGCGGTCAGCGGCGCGCGCACGGCCACGGGGCGACCGATCATGGCGAGCGACCCGCATCGCCTGCATGGCGCGCCCTCGCTGCGCTATCTCGTGCATCTCCAGGCGCCGGGCCTCGACGTGATCGGGGCCGGCGAACCCTCCATGCCGGGCGTCGCGCTCGGACACAATGGGACCGCCGCGTTCAGCCTCACGATTTTCGGCGCCGACCAGGAGGACGTGTACGTCTATGAAACTCATCCCGACGATCCCGGCCTCTACCGCGATGGAGAGGGCTGGCGGCGCTTCGAGAGCGTAACGGAGAGTTTCGCCGTGCGCGGCGAGGCGGAGCAGCGCCGGGAGATCGAGTTCACCCGCCACGGCCCCGTGGTCCACCGCGAGCCGCAAGCGCGCCGCGCCTACGCGATCCGCTCCGTCTGGTTCGAGCCGGGGACGGGCGCCTATCTCGGCGCGCTTTCGACCATGCGCGCGAAGAGCTATCCGGAATTCCGCGAGGCCGTGCGGCGGTTCAAGGCGCCCTCGCTCAACCATCTTTACGCCGACGTCACCGGGGCCATCGGTTGGGTTCCATTCGGACTGACGCCGATCCGTCGCAACTGGGACGGCCTGTTGCCCGTTCCCGGCGACGGCCGCTTCGAATGGGACGGGTTCATGGCGCTCGAAGACATGCCGGAGATGGTCGATCCCGAGCGCGGCTGGGTCGCGAGCGCCAACGAACGCAATGCGCCGACGCCGCCCGACGGCGTCGAGATCGGCTACGAATGGCTGGAGGCGAGCCGGGCGCGGCGGATCGCAGAGGTTCTATCTCGCCCGGCGCCGCACGCCCTCGCCGATTCGGCCGCGCTGCAGACCGACGTCGCCTCGCTGCCGGCGCGACGGCTGCGGGCGCTGATCCAAGACCTGGAAAGCGAAGATCCTGACTTCCTCGCGGCGCGCTCGCTCCTGCTCGGTTGGAACGAACGGGTCGAGGCCGGTTCCGCCGCCGCCGCCCTGTCGGAGGTCTGGTTCACCAAGCGGCTGAAGCCGGCGCTGTTCGCCGCCTTTGTCCCCGACCCTGCGACGCGCGCGCTGCTGGCGCCTGGCGACGTGGAGGGGCTTTTGCGCGCGCTGGAGGCGCCCGAGCGTCTCGGCGCCGCGCGCGACGGTCTGCTCACGAAATCGCTCGCCGCGGCCTATCGCGACCTCGTCGCCAAATTGGGCGCCGATCCCGCGGGCTGGCGTTGGGGCGATCTGCATCACGGCTATTTCGAGCACGCGCTGAGCCGCGTCGCGCCCGCCGAGACGGCTCGCCTGGACGCCGGTCCCTACTCCAAGGCCGGCGGCGCCTCGACGGTGATGTGCGCGGCCTACCGGCCGCAGGATTTCCGCGTCACCATCGGCGCCTCCGTGCGGCTCCTTATGGATGTCGGGGATTGGGACGCGAGCCTGTTCGTCAATGCGCCCGGCCAGTCCGGCGACAGCCGCTCCCCGCATTACCGCGATCTCGCCCCGCTGTGGGCCGCAGGCGAATACGTTCCGCTGGCCTATTCCGCTGCGGCCGTCGACGACGCCACCGAAAGCGTGATCGAACTGCGGCCGGAAGGCGATGCTGCTTAAGGGCCGGCGCCTGAACTCTTGGAGACCGCCATGCCGACCGCGCTTGTCTGTTTGACCTTCGATCAAGACAACGCCTCGCTGATGATCGCGCGCGGGCAGATGTCGCCGACGCCGATCTCACGCGGCGATTTCGGCATCGTCGCCGTTCCCCGCATCCTTTCCCTGCTCGCCGCGCATGGCGCGCCGAGCACGTGGTTCATTCCCGGCCACACGATCGAGAGCTATCCCTCCTGCGTGGAGCGCGTGCGCGCGGCGGGCTGCGAGATCGGCCATCACGGCTGGACGCACCGGCCGCCGTCGACGATGAGCGCGCAGGAGGAAGAGGACGAGTTGCTGCGCGGCGTCGCGACGATCGTGCGCCTCATCGGCGCTAGACCGGCTGGCTACCGCTCGCCGTCCTGGGACTTGAGCCCGCATAGCGTCGAACTGCTGCTCAAGCACGGCTTCACCTACGACAGCAGCATGATGGGCCATGACTACTTGCCCTATCAGGTGCGCCTCGGCGACAAGGTTTCGCTGCAGGCGCCGCTCGCGTTCGGCGAAGATTCGCGCCTTGTGGAAATGCCGGTGAGTTGGAGCCTCGACGACTTCCCCCATTTCGAATATTCGGTTTCCGAGCGCGGGATCCTGCCCGGCCTGATGGAGACAACGGCCGTCGAGCGCAATTGGATCGAGGATTTCCTTTATATGCGCGACAACCAAGACTGGGGCGTCATGACGCTGACCTTTCACCCGCACGTGATCGGCAGAGGCCATCGCATGCGCATGCTGGAACGCCTGTTGCAGAGGCTGTTGCGGGAGGGCGCCAAGTTCGTGACGCTATCGCAGGCGGTCGCGGAATACCGATCGCGCTTTCCGCAAGAACTTTCGCTGCGCTCCTAGAGCATTCCGCGGTTTGATGGAATCGGCTGGGGGATTCCCAAGGTCGCGGTGATCTGATTCAATCTCCGAATTGGACGGAGGTTGGCGGGAAATGGCGGCAGCTTATTCGCGAGATTTGCGCGAGCGAGTGATCGACG